>CAINWE010000468.1 GCA_903854365.1 Oligoflexia bacterium | reverse complement strand
GTTCTTGTCGTCCTCAATATCGATATATCGAGTCGCGGTAATTTTTTTTGTACTCGATTGAGATTCCGTCTTATTACCGATCTGAACTCGGTCTTGCGTCGCCTCAACCTGCTGCATCTGTCGACTCGTATACTTATCGTAAAGCCCAGCCTGCTTCTCAGCTGGTAAACGATTGAGAAAACTTCTGCCTTCCTCAGGGAGTCGGTTATCAATCTTCGATTTTTTACTAATCGCCCGCCCAGAGACCGCAGCAGTGACCTCAACCCCACCCTTAGAGAGAAGGCCAAACCCCTTTTTTTGATTTTTAGTCTGCAGAATAACAGCTTCCGGCCCTAGCTCTCGCTTAATATGATCGAGAGCCTCTTGCATAGTTGCTGCTTCAAATTTTTTAACTTGCATAAGATAACCTCACCGTTCCGTAGGACTTAACACTAATACTCGGAGATATTTCGTTATGGGACAGAACAACAATGTTGGGAATAAATCGATCGATCAGCGTCTTGAGATGGTGCCTAATCAGCGGAGAACACAGGACAACTGCCTGACTCGTCTCACGACTCATGTCAGCAGCCTGCTGATTCAACTGCGCAACAAATTTGCGCACAAACTCAGGATCAACTGACAGCTGCTGACCCTGATCCGTTTGAATAATCCCCTGAGCAATAGTCTCCTCAACCGAGCGATCCAACGTAATCAACATTAACTCGCCAGACGGATCTACCAATTTCTTGGTAATAGTCCTCGATAATGCGCTTCGCACGCCCTCGGTCAAGACAACCGGATCCTTTTGCATCGGTGCCAAATCCGCTAGCGCTTCTAAAATTGTTCGCAGATCCCGAACCGAAACGCCTTCCTTCAACAGATTCTTCATCACCTTGAGAACAGTACCTAAGGGCAGCAAGCTCGGCACCAGATCTTCAACCACCTTGGGAGCAATCTGCTTAAATGAATCCAGGAGCGTCTGAAGTTCCTGTCTCCCGAGAAGTTCGTGAATATTTTGTCGAACTAATTCAGTCAAATGAGTTGCGATAACGGTGGAGAGATCAACGACCGTATACCCAGCATAAGTGGCTTCCTCTTTTTGGCGGGGAGTAATCCAGAGCGCGTCCAACCCGAAAGCAGGCTCGCGCGTTGGAATGCCCGAGATTCGTTCCATGACATTCCCGGGATCCATAGCAAGAAGGCTCCCTACCATAAGCGAACCGGAGCCAACCTGCACACCCTTCAACAGAACCTGGTAGTCACCTGGCTTAAGTTCCAAATTATCCCGAATTCGGAGCGGGGGGATAATAACCCCCAGATCCAGCGCAAACTGCTTACGGATGTTTGAGATTCTCTCAAGAAGGTCACCGTTCTGCTCAACGTCAACAATACTGATCAGACCGTAGCCCACTTCGAGCTCCAAGAGGTCAACCGGCAATAGGCTCTCCAATTTCTCTTGGGAAGGTTTCAACTTCTCCTGAGTCACCTTCTTCAGTTTTGCAGCTTCCTCATCGTGCGCACGTTTCTGCAACTGATAAGAAAATCCCCCTAAACCCAGGGCCAAAGTCATAAATGGAAGAAAAGGTAGTCCTGGAATAATCGCCATAAAGCCCATGACACCACCTGCAGCCATCAAGGCTTGTGGCTTCATGAGCAACTGTTTAGATACTTCCTGACTAAAATTAGTGCTCGTTGCGGTGCGAGTCACGATGATACCCGCTGCAGTCGAGACAATCAGAGCTGGAATCTGGGTCACCAATCCATCCCCGATAGTGAGCAGAGTAAACGTAGAAGCAGCGGTCCCCAATTCCATTCCCTTTTGCAGGGTACCAATGATGATCCCGCCCACGACGTTGACGATGACGATCATAATGCCTGCAATTGCATCCCCTCGAACAAACTTAGAGGAACCGTCCATGGCTCCGTAAAAATCGGCTTCGCGAGCAATCTCCGATCGCCGCCTTCGGGCTTCCTCTTCGTTGATCAGACCCGCATTCAGATCCGCGTCGATGGACATTTGCTTTCCGGGCATCGCGTCCAAGGTAAATCGGGCTGCGACTTCTGCAACTCGACCAGCGCCCTTGGTGATTACGATAAAATTAATAATGACCAAGATGACAAAGATCACAACTCCCACGGCATAATTGCCGCCCACCACAAACTCACCGAAGGACCGAATCACCTCGCCAGCAGCGGCTGTTCCTTCTTCTGCGCCATGAAGAAGGATCATTCGGGTGGTGGCTACGTTAAGAGACAGCCGAAAGAGGGTGGTAATGAGCAGAAGTGATGGAAAAATACTAAAATCGAGTGCCTTCGTTGCATAGACCGAAGTCAGCAGCAAAATAATCGATAGCGATATCTCTATAGATAGCAGGATATCTAACAGAAAACGAGGCATCGGAATGATCATGACAGCCAAAATCGCCATCAAACCAAAAGCCATCACCAGATCTGAGTTTTTTGAAATCCTATCAAATAAATTCACAACATTTTATTCCTTAATTTATAAACATAAGCGAGGACCTCGGCGACTGCATGATAGAGGTTTCTCGGAATGTACTGACCCACTTTAACGGACTTATAGAGAGTACGAGCTAACGGAACATTTTCGACCTGAGGAACTCCGGCCTCCTTGGCAATTTGCTTCATTCTCTGAGCGATGAGATCAGCACCCTTAGCGACCACTTTTGGCGCAGCCATACTGCTCTTC
>CAINWE010000467.1 GCA_903854365.1 Oligoflexia bacterium | reverse complement strand
GCTCAGTATAATGGCGAGAGCTATCCGGCTGTATTCACCCTGGATCAGGTATCGTTTACCGACACGATCGTCGTTTCTGCTGGGCAAAGCTGCTCCCTGCTTTGGTCTCGCTTCACAGAGGAGTGGGACGTAAGCCAGGCCACGTATGATCACACGTTGATGACAGGCTCTAACCATGAGTGGCCTGATCGAGAGACCAGGCCGGTCGGGCATCAGGCCTCGAGTTTGATTTGGGAAATCCCATTAGCTCAGTTCTTGTCGCATCCCAAGGCTCAGGAGATGGGCGCTAGTTATGGGCACTTATTGAATTTATGGCTGACTTCTAAGGAGCGGAAGACTTTTCACATTTCGATCTTTTTTCGTATGAAGCGCATGAAGATCGGATTTTAAGAGGATGAGAAACTATGACTGCAGTTCGGATGAACGTTGCCCGGCGATCGATTGCGATCCTGTCCACTCTCGCTTTTGTGGGTGGATTTTGCGGTTGTAGCAAGGGTTCAGATGGGGCACAGGCGCCCAAGGATTCGCCTGAGAGGATTGAATCAGATTCTGATGCGACCTTAGGAAAGCCGCCTGCCGATTTAAAAAATCAGCACGCGAATACGGGTCGAGTTCGGTCGGGCGAGAATCCATCTGCAGAGTGTTTGGGGAGGCAGGCGGGAAGTCCGCCGGCGGCGGTCCTGGTGTCAGAGGCCAAAAGCGAACCGGCCAAAGCGAGCCATGGAGAGGCCGAATCGGAGGGCCCAGCTCATCCCACTTTCGAGCAGGCTGTGCTTGATCTGAAGGTCGTGCCTGAAGCAGGAGCTGGTAATGCGGCAGAGAATTCAAACGCACTTCCTGTTCAAATGACTGCCGGTGAGAATGAAATTCAGATTCATACCAAGCTTGGTCTGAGAGATTTATCGTCTCAGGATGAAAGACTGCGTCGCGATTGGTTTTTCTCTTGGCCTGATGTATTTCGTGGGCGGGCGATTCTTTCGGCTCGGTATAGTTCACGAGTTCAAGAAACTCAGCGTGGGACATTACTGGGAACGGCCACGCTGAATGCAAGGCCTGATCGAGGAGCTGGGCGGATGCTCATACCCTTCTCAGAGATTTTTGCCAATTTTGTCGATTATCAAGAGGCCAGTGCCAGTGCAGAGCATCAGCAGGTGCTGGATTTGGAGATGAGCCTTCAAGGAGGAGAGTCGGCTCGGGTTAGAATTCTGTTTCAGGTGGTTGGAGCGCTGCCCTCTCCCCGGATGAGTTCGGTTCCCGTTGGGGACCTCAAGCCCCGTGAGAAGGCACGTCAGGCATGGGATTCGGGCTTAGAACTGGTCAAGGAGACGGTTGAGAATCCGGTGGATCGGCCCATGCGAGTTTGGCTCAGGGCTTCACAGAAAGCGCTTTCACTGTGGCATGGGTTGAGTCAAGCGACTTATTCTCTGCACCCCGAACTCGGGCCCCAACGAGGAGGCGACAGAATTCGGGGTTCTTTGGGATGGCTTTGGGTCAAGCAGGTTGAAATAAAACGGGCCAAAGGCGAGTCGGAGAGAGTAGATCTCGATCAGGATGGGGTGGGTTTCTTTGACTTAGAAGCTCGAGAGCAAGTGGAGATGGCTTGGAAGGCGCTTAGGGTTACGAATTCAGCGCAGTGTCAAATTCCATCCCTCGTGAATCAGAGTTTTACTTGGTTGGTGATTTCTGAGGAGGTGCCTCGACAACGGGAGGTATATCGGAAGCAAATTGCATCCCTGACGATGGCAAGTGCGCGCGCGAAGGGTGAGTTAACAGCCAAGGCCGAAGAGATTTTATCGATGATCCCCAAGGTACTCAAGCACCAGCAGGTGAAGGTGGAGTGGGACCTTACGTCAGCGGAGTTGGAGGGGGATTGGCGGCGTGAAATTAGGATAGCGCACCCGTATATCGGCAAAGACCAAGCGCTGGGAGGTGAGACTTTGAGCCCAGAGAAAGTCGGTAATGCGATTCAGAATTTTAGAGAGGTTCGAAACAAAACTCAAAAGTTTCGGCTGTCAGATGGGTTCGATCGAGATGTCTTAAAGCCTGAGAATCGATTCGAATGTCAGGGGCTTTTCCCTTAGTGCGGGGAAGTTGATGAGGATCGAAGGGCTCGGGCGAGCCGTTTGCAAGATTCACAAATCTGGCAGGCTCTCTCGTTTCCTTCGTAACAACTCCAGACCATTTCAAATGGAAATGGAGTTCTGAGGCGTTTGAGTTCAGATACGATTTGCGTTTTATTCCATTCCACAGTGTAAGAAAAAACTTTGACGTGATTCGATGTTGAGAAGGAGAGGGCTCGGTTGAGGCTATCGATGTAATCCAGCGAGTTATCTGGAAAGGTCGCAGCTTCTTCGGCGTTGAACCCTACAATGACCTGATCTGCTTTTTGGCTTTCAGCATATGCAGCAGCTAAATGAATAAAAATTCCGTTTCGATTCGGAACCCAGACCGCTCGAGCGGTTTGCTTCGTGGTGGACGGATCTTCGAGTTGATGATCTTGGATTTCAGGGATTTTTTGATTCAAGTCAGTCAGGCTACTTCCGCCCAGTCCACCTAGCCAGGGTAAGTCGATGACGGAATGGGGGATTTTATAATAGCTGCAAAGTTGGCGAGAGGCTTGAATCTCGCGCTTTGCCGCTTTTTGTCCATAGTGAAGGGTGATCGCTAGCGTGGGCGAAGCGTTTTGAGCTGCAAATGCGAGGTTGGCAGCCGAGTCCAGGCCACCCGATAGGAGAATTACGGACGTCGTCTTCATATGGCCTGGTAGCATCCTTTTTTTCGAAGATCTACTAGGCATTCAATCGGGCTGAGTGATCGGTGAAGCGCCTTTCGAAAGCGCGGGACTCGCTTATGAATCGCGTTAAAGTATTCTTGGGTCTTCACGGGTGTGAAGTGCTTTCTGGAGAGCAGCGCATCCATGCGAGCGGGGCCAACATTATACGCTGCCAAGAGATGAAATGGAGAGCCGTCGTAGTGATCTCTGAGCCAGGCCAAATAAGAAATTCCCAGGGCGGTATTGATAAACGGATCAACAATGAGCTTGTCGTTCTCTAAGTCGTTCTCGATTTTTTCTAAAGACCACTTTTCGAGGCCACTTAAGTGAAAGTCGAGCTCGCCGATGATGAAGCGGGCTGTCTCAGGCATGAGTTGCATGAGGCCCTGTGCGCCGGCCTCAGATGACGCCTTCACTCGAAAGCGACTTTCTACATCGATTAAAGACAAGATGAGGACTGGGTCAAATCGATGATATTCACAGAGGGCGAGAATGTGCTTTGCAAAGCGTGAGATTTGAGATCGAGGAAAGGGGCTGAGTCGCTTGGAGAGAAGGCTTTCAAGTCGTTGAATGGAAAGTCGGACACTGGGCTGAGCCGTACTCTGCCGACTGCTGAGAATCGTCGATAGAGAATAGTTCTCTGCAGTCTCGAGAGCAAGCTTGCCTTTAATGAGGTCGCCCGCGGGGAGAATTAAGGCCAGAAGAAAAACGCGGGCCGTCGCCGTTTTAGCGAAAAATGGTTGCATATTGCGCGTTGCATCATAGTCAGGCTTGGGCCTGTAGTCAAGGAGAAACAGCCTTCGCGGAGGGTGCACCCCACCCATGCACCCCACCCATGCACCCCACCCATGCACCCGATGCCCATGCACCCGTGCAGGCCCTTTATTCCTCCCGCTCTTTACTGGACGGCTGGGCTGTGAGAAGGGACTGCAATGAAGTCAGAGAAGTCAGAAAATTTTAGCATTCGTCCTGCAACGACCGAAGATTTGGCGGCTGTCATGAACATTGAGCAAGAAGTGCAGGTTGCCCCCTGGCCAGAAAGTCATTTTCAGTCTGAATTAACCAAGCCTTATAGTCACTTCCTCGTTTTGACTGATGATGAAACGGATTCGATTGTAGCGGGTTATTTGGTGAGTTGGGTGATGTTTGATGAGTGCCAAATTCTGAACGTGGCTACAGCGCTTTCTTATCGGGGCTTAGGGTTTGCGAAGCAAATGATTCATCAAGTCGTTTCAATCGCTTTGAAAAAAGAGATTAAGAAAGTCGTCTTAGAGGTAAGAAAGTCTAACTCTGCTGCGATTCAACTTTATCAGCAGCTGAATTTTAATATCACCCATGT
>CAINWE010000466.1 GCA_903854365.1 Oligoflexia bacterium | reverse complement strand
TGTATTGCCTAGATGGAAATAGGCATCGCCGAGCATCAGCATTGCGTCATCGCGATGAAGGTCGCCTGGGTAGCGATCGATTAGGCGTTGAAGATAGGGCACAGTCTCCTCGTAGCGAGCGTCGAGAAAGGCCTTTCTCCCTTCTCGCCAAATCGTCTGAGCTTCTTCGGTCGAAGTAGGACCGGTGCTGCTAGGAGAAGCATGGCAGAAAGCTGCCCAAAAATTACAATTCGCTGCGATTAAACTCAGAATTGGCATCCAATGCCAGCGCCACATGAAACAGATCCTCCACCGAGTGAACATCCCGGGCTAGTTCTGGTAGTTTCGCACAAACTGGAATGGGTTTCTGCATAAAATTTGAGATAACGCGCTGCTCCCGCACCTGCAGGGCTTGAATGAGGTCGTAGGCTTCTCGCCAAGGCGTGGCGGGAGGCGGCAGTTGACCTTCGCTGAGTTCGCTTTTGAGATAAGCAAGGGTCCTATTGAAAATCATGCCTTCAAAGTGGAGGCGGTTCTTTTGTAAAGTTTGAATGAAATGATCAACTTCTCTTTCTTGGGTGGGAGTCGGGGTGGTAACCATTAAAAACCCAACCTGGGGAGATTCTAGTAAAGCCGTAATCGTTTTGAGATTGGCGGTGAAGTTCATTTGCACCGAGAACAGGCCCGAGGCAAACTCAAAAAGGTGGGTCATGAAGTTGGCCCCCGTAAGTCCTTCTAAAATGGAAAATGCTTTTTTCATTCCTGTTGCGACGATCTGATTGGCCGGGAGTACTAGCCAGCGAATGAGCTTTTCATCAAAAAATTGCGCGAGGAGTCGGGGGGCTTCCAAAAAGGCGAGTGTATTTCGGGTCGGTGGGGTGTCCAGAATGATGCAGTCGAATTGGTTTTGAATATGTAATGCGTGGAGCCTTTCTAGGGCCATGTACTCGTTTGTGCCCGAGAACTCTCGGGCAAAAATTTGAAAGATTGGATTTTGCATGACCTTCTCGGCGGCCGACTCAGTAGGAGCTAGGTCACGGACAAAGGTTTCAAAAGTTTTACGAGTATCGGGCACAATCGCAGCCAGGCTTCCCGTGAGGTGGTCCGGTAGGGCGAGGCCAGTGCGTTTGGCCTTCTCAAACGCTGCAGCGACTTGAGGGGTCAGGTCCGTAGGGTGATCTCCGAGTTGAGATAAGCCTAAAGACGTTGCAAGTCGCTTGGCTGGGTCGATCGTGACGACTACGGTCCGTCGGCCTTGTAATGCCGCACGGATGCCTAACGCTGCACTGAGAGTAGTTTTTCCGACTCCCCCAGTGCCACAGGTAATAATGACCCGCTTATTTTGGAGTGTCTGATCAATCGAAGACTTCATAAATAGGCCTCGTGCTGGAGTTGCTCAGACAGGTGTCGAGCTAGGGTAGGAGCGAAGTCTTCTGAGCTCGGGGGAACTTGTCTTAAGGTGCCGTAGTGAATTCCTGCCTCCTTCCAAATTCTTAAATTGAAGGATTCCAGCCAGGATCGCATGCGGGCATAATCTTCGACCGAGGTTGCCAGCGGGTTGGGTCGATCTATGAGTTCTTTGCTGAGTTCCGAATCCATAGAGAGGTGTGGGAATACGCGATTGACAATAAAAGCTGCAGGATTTCCCTTAAAGTTCCGTACCAAAAAATCGTTGAGTTCCAGAGACTCACGGAGTGGCATTTCTTCGGGGAGGGAGATAATGAGGTGACCCGTTTCTTCAGGTGATCCGAGTGTTTTGAGCATGGCTTCGGCGTCTCGATGCAAGGGGCCTCCCCCAAAAAGATTCGAAATATTTTCGGTACTTTGAAACATAGCAAGGCCATATCCAGTGGACGGCATATCGACAATGACGTGATCATAGTGAGTTCGTTCGAACCAGATTTTCCCTAAGAGTACGATTTCATGAACGCCAGGGGCAGCTTTGGCCAGGTATTGCATCAGTTTGTTTTGAATAAAAATTTGGGTGAGTTTGGGAAGGCGAATTTTGAGCTGAGCATATTCTTCAAAGGCTAATTTAAAGTTGCAGTTGAGATGCCACAGGTATTCTCCGTGTGCCGTGAGTTCTCCAGGGGG
>CAINWE010000465.1 GCA_903854365.1 Oligoflexia bacterium | reverse complement strand
TTACTTATTTTAAAGTGGAAATTGCAAAATTCTGAAACAATCTTTTTATGTTTTTTAATCAAAAAAGCCTTATCGCTGCTGTGCATTTCAATGAGTTCTAGGTGCTCATCTCGAAATTCGATAAAGTAAAAATTCCATAAAAGAAAGCTGATTAGCGCAGTTTTTAGTGTAAAATTAAGCCCAAAGACATCGGAAATTATATGGAGTGCATCTCGATATTCTTGATTTTGGCAACCGTACGAATTGGTATTCTGGTGGTACATCCAGATATGAACATCATTATGACAGAAAATTTGACCAACAGATTCACAAGCTAGAGCAAATGATTCACATAAAAGAGACGTAAAGATAAATTGATTTCTAATTTTTTTGTCTTTTAATTGGGATTTTACAGGAGAAAAGAAAGTGTGTCCTATAACGTGGCAGGACTCATGGAGTACGATGTTTTTTCGGATCTCGAGCATTTGTCCAGCCACTAGATTGGGTGCCACTTTCCCCATCTGAATGAGTGAGCCCGCGTTTTTGGTGTATGGGATTTTTTTAAATCGTATAATATTTTCAAAAGCACTATTAGGACATGAATGATAGTCAAATAGACTAATCTGATTAGAGAATTGCACCCCATTTCTAGTTGCTTCTAAGCGTATATTTTCAAAAATTGGATTTTTTGAAATGAGATAGCCATCGCCAATGCTGTCAGGCAGGGACGAACAGCCCTTGAATTCGTTGTGTGCTTTGACGAGAGCAGATGTCAGAACCATTTGTGATGGTGTTTCTATTTTTTTGTAAAACATAATGCAAATGCTTCTTCGAACTATTTTTTACCCTCGATGAGGTTGGGTATTGGAGTATTTTCTAGTCTGAATATCGGTGCCGCAAGGACAAAAAGTTTGCTTGCAAGTCACTGTGGAGGTGGGTAGATGTAAGTTTTCATCGAAAATATGGCCGATCCGGTGGCCTTGTGCGCAGCCCGCGGCTCGAATTTGTCCAGTGGCATCGATAAAGAGTTGGTCGATACCGATAAAGCAGGTCCAGTCTTTAAAGTTTACCAAATCCTTGGCTACCAATTCGTTCGTATTGAGTGGGAGAGACGTCCCATTATCATAAATGACCCTATATTGGTTTACATCAATTCGTGCTCGTGCAGCGTCAAACTTTTCTGGATCCACCAGGAAATGGGTAGAGCCCGCAAAAAGAGCCTCTTGCCACGGTTCATATTTGATCAACGAATCTGATGACCCAAAGTTCGCTTGTAGTGGCACGTACTCGTAAGCAATGCAGCCATCCCCACCGATGCGCTTCAAGTTCTCAGCGAGATTCATTGCACGCTCCCACTTGTCTGCCTGGGGATGCATCATGAGTCGAACGGTAGCGCGCAGATGTGGAGCAGCCTTAGCTAGGGCAACAATTTTTAAAAACTCTTCATCTTTCGCAAATTCTGGGTGGTAGCTGAGGCAAACCCAATTTAAAGAGGGAATAATTCCCCTCCAATAGGAAGGTGGTCTAGAGGCATTCGATGTCAGACCGATTTCACATTCATTTTCCTTAAGATAGGCACAAAGCTTTTCGAAATCACGCCAGAGAGTTGGCTCACCACCTGTAAATGAAATGTGGTAAATTTGCCTCTTTGTCTGGGAGAATAACTGATCAAGAAACCTTATGACGGAGTTGAGACTGAGCCATCGATCGGACCCGTCCCAGTTGCTTGGATGGCAATAACTGCAACGTTGATTACAAAGATTATGAAGTGCCCAACAGACATGGAGGCTAGATTGTTTTAGATCTAGGGGTGTAATGGCAACGGGCTTAGGAGGTGTTATAAGTCGACCTCCTTTAACTTGGGGATGTTCAAGAACGTGGATTGCCCTCGGATTTCATCGATCGATCGGGTGGCTCGTAGGAATTGATCAATTAAGTGTTGTTTGTCCTCGCTGTTCATAAATGCAATTGCGCCATCGAGTGACTTGAGAAGATATTCCTGGGACTGTGGTATGAGTCCATCATGGATTCGCTGCTTGGCTTTTGCCTTGATCTGGCTTAGGGCTTGTGCTGCATCTCTTTTTAGAGAGGGTGGCAGAATCTGAGTACGATAGTAGTCTGGAAAGTAGAGGTCTACTAGCTGAGGTATTTGGTAAACGAATTTAAAATTTTCAGCCAAAAAGTCAAATAGTTCCCCAAGATTAAAAACATTGTACACTTGTAGTGTGCACATAATGAGCGCTTGTTTGATTTTATATTTTTGGTGGTTCTCTTCGATGAACCGCAAGTTTTTAACCAGAGTCTCCCACCTAGACCCTTGCCGAATGAACTCGTTGAGTGGTCCAAATCCATCGATGCTGCAAAGAAGTGTGACAGATTTAAAGTGTTTCCAAAGTGACGTGACTCGGTCATGAAGCACGGTGAGATTAGTATTGTAAGTAAGATCAATGTCTTTGGCACAGTTCTGAGCTACGCAAATTTTTAAGAATTTTTCCATCGCTGGCATGATGAGCGGCTCTCCGCCGGCAAAGTGGAGGTGCCTGAGATTTTTAGCTTGGGTTTCAAACTCTTGGAATAATTTAGGCTCGTCAAACCAATCATAGCTCGAAAAAGTCTCCTTCAGTTCTGGGGAAAGGAGAATGAGATCTTGGTCTACCTGGTTCCAAACTTTGAGCCAGCGAGTGGATGATCTTGGACTGCACATGCGGCAGTAAAGGTTGCAGAGATTCCCGAGGCGAAAATCCATTGACCTTACGTTGACTGGTATGTGACCGTCTGGCTGAGTGGATTGAATGAGTTCATCGATCATGTCTTGATGCGTATCATTCTCGCTGTTACGTCTGCTGATGCCGCCTGTGTTTTCAGTAATTTTGCATCTTTCGCAGATTTTCGGCCACTCGCCGCGTAGCATCTTTCGTCTCAGTGTCTTCATGTATTTAGTATTCATAATCTCGGAGTCGGGTCGGCCCTCGGACGCAAGGATGGGTTTGCCATTATCCCCGAGAATAGAGTTGTCAAATTCTTCGCTACTGCAGCAGACTTGGACCTCGCCTCCTATATTAGTGAAGCGATGAATCCAAGGTAAGACACAAAAGGGAGTAGATGGTAGGTCCTTATTCATGTCGATCTCTCTTGCTCTGCTCTTCCCAAGGAGGGTGGGGTCGACTGAGGTTGCAATGTATCAGCAAGTGGCAG
>CAINWE010000464.1 GCA_903854365.1 Oligoflexia bacterium | reverse complement strand
TGAAAGTCAGTCCGATCAGAGACTTTCAGACGCAAGTAGGACAAAAAGGTAGCTTCTTCGGGAATCGGCAAACTCCCCGCAAGCTCTTGGGGCGACTCCTCGAGACCCATGGCGTCCCCTAGATTTCTCTTAGCAATAAAGACATTATCATCGGCCAAAAGCTGTTCCGCCCGAGCTTCCTCAAGTTGGGCTTGTAACCTTAAAACATCAACACGGGTGCCAGTTCCGGCTTGCTCACTGGCCCGCACCAAACTCAAATGATTTTCGAGGGTTTCAATATTTTGCTGCGCAACCGCTGCCAACTCTTGAGCCGCCAAGGCCTGATAGAATTTAATTCGCACAGTCTCTGCACAACGAAACTGCGCAGAGGCGAGATCAAGTTGCGCTGCCTCGTATTCCAAGACCGAGGCCTGGTACTGATTCCAAGTCCCAAGACCGTCAAACAGCGTCCAGGATGCCATAATTTCGATGTTCGTTTGAGGATAGGCACTCGGAAAAACATAAGGCTGCCCCCCAAAAAGAAGGCCTACATCTGCGTACTTAGCGGAAAAGAGATGACTTGCACTCGCCGATACTTGAGGCATGTGTCCCGAGATCGACTCCCAACGCTTCGCAGAAGCTGCCTCGACTAATAATTTCAAGGGCCTAATCTCCGGGTTGTTCTGCCTACCCGCCTCAATGGCTGCATCCAGAGAAAGCCCATCCCCTGCCGCGAAGCACGGCGCAGAGGCGAAGCACAGGCAAAAACTCGAAACCAACCTCATTTGCAGGCGTTTACGGCCCACTTGATGTCCCATGGGGAGCGATGATCTTGAAATCAAACAGCGAAATCAACTAAATTCGTGGCCTCACTGGGTGACGGAACCTTGGGAATTTTGGGGGGAATTTTGGGATTTCTGATTCACTAACCGAAGCAGATCTGTTAATGTATTTCTCGTAATGATTGTCGCGTCAGAGTCTGCGGGCGTGTTGCCCATATCCTCTTCAGCGGCTCCCAGCCTTATAGGAGGTATTATGGGTAAAAAACTATACGTTGGTAATTTGCCATTTTCTGCAACCGATCAAGTCTTGGTGGACACCTTTTCGCAATGCGGCAAGGTCGAGTCTGCAAAGATCATCGTTGATCGTGACTCAGGTCGCAGCAAAGGCTTCGGCTTTGTTGAAATGTCTACAGACGCTGAAGCTGCTGATGCAATCAGCAAGTTTAACGGCGCTGATTATGATGGTCGTCCTATGACCGTCAACGAAGCGAAGCCAATGGTTCCTCGCGAAGGCGGCCGCCCAGGCGGCTTCGGCGGTGGAAACCGTGAGCGCAGTGGTGGTGGACGCGGCGGCTTCAGCCGTGGCCGTTACTAAGATCTTTTGAGATCTAAATCCGCTTAAGGCGGGTTTAACCCGATCCATCCTTTTAGTTCCCTCGAGAGAAATCCCGAGCAACTGAAAGATCAATGGATCGGGTTTTTTTTTGCCCGCTCTCCCAAAATCTCGCAACTCACTCGGAAGGTGCCGCGCACGATCCGGTTCAGATTTTTTCAAAATCAGCCGATTCAATTCAAATGATTCCCTTTTCGACGCCCCCAAAATCCTGGGACGCTCTTTTTCGATTCATCCGAGAGAGTCGCTCGGGCCGAGAAATCCTTCGCCAATTTGAGATCCAGGTGTCGCGAGGCCTCGTCGACATTCAACCCTACCCCGAGACTCTCAAAAGCCAACTCCAGCATCTCAACCAACCCAGTAACCCCACCCTACCTCTCGGTGCAGCCTTCACGACGGATGGAGTTCAGGGCACGCTTCTCTTAGATCCTCAGGGACCGGCTGGAATTTTAGCTCCTTTTTTGGTTCATGAAATGACCCATAGTCTCGACGAGACCCTCTGGAGTGCGGCGCGTCATTCACAAACCCCGTTCCAAATCAAAGCCATCATTTTTGATTCCGAATGCCGAGCCTATCGCGCGCAGCATCAATTCTTAGCGGAGATGAAAGCGATATTCCCTGAGTATCAGGCTTTTTGTCAAAGCTGGGAGACTCAACTGCCGTTTCTGAATCGGCAGCTTCTCCCGGATGAGATCGCTCGACTCTACCGCTAGCTGCCTGAATGCCCGCCGGAAGGCGGACCCGAGCGACGACGATTTCGACTTCTGCGCGCTGAATGGGGGACACCTTTAGACTGCCCACCCTCCGAGCGATTCCCCGAATGAGCTCGAGGAGACGCATGGGACCGATGGCCGCCCCGATCCTCAGGCATCGGATCTAGCACCACCTGCTCAATCGGCGCGCCGACCATCTTCTCAATTTCTCGAAACAATTCTCGATCTCGGGCGGTAGCAAAACTTGTCGCTTTGCCCGTAGCACCAATTCGACCGGTTCGTCCGATTCGGTGGATGTAATCTTCCGGCTCCCGAGGAAGATCATAATTAATAACATGAGCCACCCCATCGACGTGAATTCCACGTCCAGCTACATCCGTAGCGATCAGAACTCGGGATTTACCTTCTTTGAAATCCGCCAGTGCTTGCTCTCGATCTGACTGACGCCGGTCGGAATGAATCACGGCAGCTTCCATCATTCCGCGACTATGCAAGGATCGCCAGAGCCGACTGGCAGCATCTTTCGATCGCGTAAAAACAATCAAGCTGCCTTTTTCTTCATCCAGTAATTTTCTCAGCTGACGCCCCTTGGACTCTTCCTTCATCCAAAGCACTCGCTGTTCGACGGTTTTCGCGGCAGACATGGGCTGACCAATGCGGACTTGCTTCGGGTTTTTCAAAATCTTTTGCGCAAGCTTTTGCACCAGCGGTGAAATCGTCGCTGAAAACACCATGCGCTGCGCCGACTCAGGAATGTCGCGCATCACCCGAGCGAGCTGATCCGCAAACCCCATATCCAGCATCCGATCTGCCTCATCGAGCACTACCCACTGCAAAAAATCCAACCAAATT
Organism: Oligoflexia bacterium; assembly: GCA_903854365.1. Classification (GTDB taxonomy): domain Bacteria; phylum Bdellovibrionota; class UBA1018; order UBA1018; family UBA1018; genus CAINWE01. The sequence goes on along the minus strand of CAINWE010000464.1, from coordinate 2,987 downwards.
TTGCCTCGCTCCAGATGATCGCACAGCCGTCCCGGCGTAGCCACCAACACTTGAGGATAGGTGGCCAGCGCCTGCTCGTCGATTTTCATATCGATCCCGCCAATCAGAACGATCGATCGCACGCCCAGTGGATGCCCCAAAATCTCCAAGGTTGCTTGTGTTTGTTGGGCAATTTCGCGGGTCGGAGACAAGATGAGCCCCAACGTCCCCTGCTTACCGGCCAAACGCTCGACCATCGGCAGAACAAAACTCGCGGTCTTACCGGTACCCGTCTGAGCTGAGGCGATCAAATCATGCCCCTGGAGTGAGACGGGAATCGATGCCGCTTGAATCGGGGTTGGCGCTTTAAAGCCTGCTTTCAACACTTGCTCTAACGTGGCGGCCGATAAACCTAACGACTCCCAAGTCGCAGCCGATGCCGACGCTTCTACCGGTTTAGGGACAATGACTGCAGGAGTTTGGGACAAAGGGAGGTTCGGAGACTCAGGAGAATCGTTTGATTTCATTTAGCCAGATCTTATCGATATTTTTTCAACAAATCCAGGCCTGAATCCTAAGCTCGACCAGATTCGTAAAACGACGAGCAACTACCGAAAGCCCCTACCCTCCAAGAAAGTAATCTTTTTCATTGAATTTAAACTCCAATCCCCATATGCCCAAGGGCGTGTTTCAATGATTTATGTCGATTTATATCAACTTAAACAATTGATTTAGGGGATCCTTATGAAAGCTTTTCAGACTCTTTGCCTCCTCTCTTTAGCACTCTCGACCGAGGCTCACCTCGCCAACGCAGACGGCGACGACCCCTACCTCTGGCTAGAGGAGATTGACGGGATCCGATCCATGAACTGGGTCACTGAACAGAACCAACGCTCCTCAACTGAACTGCAGTCGGACAACCGCTACTCGGACGTCGAAAAGCAAATGCGCCAAATCATCCTCGCGCAAGATCGCACCCCCTTTGGGGCCTATCGCCATGGATCGATCTATAATTTTTGGCAGGATCCGGGACATGTAAAAGGGATTTGGCGACGAACCTCGTATGAAGCCTACAAAAAAGCAAATCCCGATTGGGAAACGCTTCTGGACATCGATCGACTTAATGACGTCGAAAGTACGAATTGGGTCTACCGCGGAGCCAACTGCCTGGCCCCTGCTTATGAGCGCTGCCTTCTCACCTTATCGCCCGGCGGCAAAGACGCCGCCGTCATTCGAGAGTTTGACATCCGGACCAAGGACTTTGTGCCCGGCGGATTTGTTGTACCTGAAGCAAAATCCGACATCGCTTGGGTCAATGAGAATACGGTCCTGATCGCTACAAATTTCGGTGCCAACACGATGACGAAGTCAGGTTACCCGTTTATCCTCAAGCTTTGGAGACGCGGCCAGCCTCTTGCCGAAGCTCAGGAAGTGTTTCGCGGCACTCCCGACGATGTAGGATTAGGGGTCTCGAGTGATCTGACCACCGGAAAAAAATGGATTACGATTTCGAGAAATTTAAGTTTTTTTGAGAGCGAAGTCTGGCAATGGAGTGAAGAGAACGGACTTCAGCGCTATCCTTTTCCCACGCAATCGCAGTTTCAAGGAGTTTTTCAGGGTCATGCTCTCGCGATTCTCCGGCAAAACTGGGCCGTGGGTAATCGCGTTTTCCCCAACGGATCTCTCGTATCTTGGAAGGTCGGCACCAACGCCTCAGATACGGAGCTAGTATTTGAGCCTACTCCCCGCACGTCGATCCAATCCGTCCATTGGACCCAAGAGGCCGTCTATCTGACGATTCTTGACCACGTCCAGGGTAAACTGCTTCGAGGGACTCACAACGCCGAAGGCTGGCACTTGGAAGGACTCGCTTTTCCCGATCACGGAGTGATTCACGTGCAATCGGCAGATCCACAGAGCGATCTCACGTTGATTCAATTCGAAGATTTTATCACTCCCCCGACTCTCTATGAACTCAATGTTGCGGCAGGGCCTGATGGCTCGGTGCCAAAGATTCTCAAACAAGAGCCGCGAAGGTTTAATTCGGACGGTTTGATCATTACCCAACAAGAAGCCCTGAGTCGCGATGGCACGCGCGTTCCGTACTTTGTGATTCGAAAGAATGGAATTGCGATGGACAGTTCTCATCCCACCTTGCTCTATGGGTATGGAGGTTTTGAGGTTTCTCAAACTCCGTTTTACCTGAGCACGTGGGGCAAGGTCTGGCTCGAACAGGGCGGGGTGGTCGCGATCGCTAATATTCGAGGGGGAGGCGAGTTCGGCCCAGCTTGGCACCAAGCTGCTATGAAAGAAAAACGTCAAAATGCGTTCGATGATTTCATTGCCACGTCGGAAGACTTGATTCTTTCAGGTGTGACCTCTCCCCGTCATCTGGCTATCATGGGGGGCAGTAACGGCGGTCTGCTCGTAGGCTCTGTTTTTGTCCAGAGACCTGACTTGTTTCAAGCGGTGGTTTGTCAGGTGCCTCTTTTGGATATGTTACGATATCATCACCTTTTGGCTGGAGCCAGCTGGATGGAAGAATACGGCAACCCTGATGACCCGGTCATGAGGCAGGTGATTGAGAAATACTCTCCTTATCAAAACTTAAAAAAGGACGCGCATTATCCGCACGTTTTGTTTACCACCTCAACCCGCGATGATCGGGTGCATCCTGGGCACGCCCGAAAAATGGCGGCTAAGATGCAAGAGTATGGGCATGTTTTTCGTTATTTCGAAAACGTCAACGGGGGGCATGGGGGTGCGGCGGATTTAGAGGAGAAGATAAGAGTCAATTCATTGACGTTTACGTTTTTGTTTCAGGAGTTATTTAAGTGAGTCGTGCTTAAGGGGGGAGGAGGGCTCCTGTTTCAGGGTGTGGGATCCAAATCTTTAACACCCTGAAACAGGAACCCTCCTCCCCCTGAGTGAGCTCGAATTGAATTCCTGAATCTGGCTCTTGGGCGCGGATACAAATCTTCAACACCCTGAAACAGGAACCCTCCTCC
>CAINWE010000463.1 GCA_903854365.1 Oligoflexia bacterium | reverse complement strand
CCGATCTAGGGCAAGGCATCCGAGTGAGTAAAAGGCAAAATCAGTGGGGGGTAGGGTCCTTGAGGTAATCATCTGATCTGAGTAGTTTAAAATCACCCCGATGCCGGCGGCAAAATAGATCGGAATCACATAATCGAGGACTTTTTTATGCCAAGTCCAATCGAAGAGAAAAAGCGAACCGGATTTGCGTTTTTCAAGAGCAAGACTGCAGATGAGCTTGAGCGAGTAAGACACCAAAAAAGCAGAGAGTACCCCCAAAAGGGTTTTTAAAATCACTGCAGCGACTAATACAATCACGGTCTTGAGGATTTCGAAGCCCAGGTAAAAAATTCCTCCCTTCCAGGCAAGACCCTGGGCGATCAGGGATTCTTCATAAAAAGAAGCTAGGGCGGATACGAAAAGGGTGGCTACGAGGAGTCTGGTCTCGAGTTCAGAGATTTCGAGGAGAAGTGCGAGGGATTCGCTCATTAAAAATAACCCCGTCACCAGCGTGACCGAGGATAAAACGAGTAAAGTCCACGCTGCGCGCATCGCTTGAGGGCCAAAAGTCGGGTTGCGCAGCCAATAGGAGATGCCGTTTCGAATGGCTGGACCCAGAAAAATCCACTGTCCGAGGGTAAAGTAGAGGAAGTAGATTTTATATTGCCCGATGATCTCGACGGGTAGCAGCCGAACCAAGACGAGAGGAAGGAGAAGGTTGATCATCGAACAAATCCCATAGGGGATTGAGAGTGGCCAATGAGACTTGAGATGCATAAAGACTCCTGATCTAAGCGCGTTGCAGAAAGTGTTCCTCGTCCGTGCGTCGCGGCAGAAAATTTGCATTCGCCGCGTCTGGATAGGGAGACATGGGTATGGACAAAATCGAACTGAAACCGAAGACCGAGGGTGTGTTTCAGAAATTCTTCTGGGTGGTGACTCACCGACCTAATCAGGTTTGGAAGATGGGTCGGGGCTATCTCCTTTTTGAATGGAGCCGTCTTTGGCGACCGATCGTTTTGGGTCAATCTGATCAGATTCGGTTGGGTCGAAATGTTCGAATTCAGCGAAATTTCTCTCTCAGTGCTGAGCGACCGCATGGGAGGATTTCGATTGGGGATCACTCGATCCTTTACGAAAACGCGCAGGTAGAATCGTACGGACTGGGCAGAGTTGACATTGGGCCGTGTTGCATTTTGGGCGATACTCGCATTTATTCTCGGGCCACCGTCCGGCTCGGAGCCCGAGTGGTGAGTAGTTGGAACGTTTTGATTCAGGACTTTGACTCTCATCCGATTGATCCGGATGAGAGGGCACTTCAGATCGAGTCATTGTGTGCTCGCTTTCGTCCAGGCCAATGGGAGAGTGAGCAAGGAGTCTTTCCGCGGGATTCGAACTGGAGTTTTCCGGGTCGTGCGATTGAGATTGGCGATGATGTTTGGATTGGGGCAAATAGCACGATTTTAAAAGGAGCCAGGGTGGGTCGGGGGTGTCTGATTGCTGCAGGCGCTGTGCTGCCTGGGGGAGAGTATCCTCCGCGGAGCTTAATTGCTGGCAACCCGGCCCGAGTCGTCAAGTCCCTATGAGATATTTACGGGGGGTGCGCCTCAGGTGGAGACTCGGTGTGTTGAGGGGATGGCTTTGGCGACCTTTTTGGTGGATTCAGGGGCTTTTGGGCGGGCCTCGTGTGCGAGTCGGAAGGCGATTTTCACTCCAAGGTCAATTAGTTTTGAGGGGGCCAGGTACGATTATTTTGGGGGACGATGTGATCGTCGATTCAATCACGACGCTCTATACCCATACTGTGGATGCCGTTGTTCAAGTAGGGCATCGGAGTTTTATCAACGGAGCACGGGTAGGGTGTTTTATGCGGGTTGAAGTTGGCGAAGACGGACTCTTAGGGGATTGTCGGATTATGGATTCGGATTTTCATCCGATTCATAAGCGTCGTAGGCAGACGCATGAGCCGGTTTTGTGCGCCCCTGTCAAAATCGGTACTAATGTTTGGCTGGGTGCAGACTCTGCCATTCTGAAAGGGGTTCGGATCGGTCGAGACTCCGTCATTGCCATGGGGGCTGTGGTGGTTAAGGACGTGCCCGAGGGGCGAATCCAAGGGGGAAATCCAGCCCGAGATCTCGGTCCCGTGCCCGACTGATCGGGGCCATTAGATCTGCTTACGTTTGGTCTCCACCGGAACCGAGACCCAAAGTGTGTTGAGAAGGATCATGAAGTCTAGGGCAGGAGATTGGTGTTGTATATAATAGAGGTCATACTCGAGCTTTCGTCGAGACTCTTCGACGGATGCGACATACCCTTGACGCACCTGCGCCCATCCTGTGACTCCAGGTCGAATCAAAGTCCTGAGGTGGAAAAGAGGGATGTCTTGAGTGAGTTTCTCATAAAACTCGGGGCGCTCGGGTCTGGGCCCTACAAAACTCATCTCTCCTTGAATGACGTTCCAGAGTTGGGGGAGTTCATCCAGATGAAGAGTTCGCAGCCACTTCCCCAGTTGAGTAATGCGATGATCGTCAGTGCTGGCCCATCGCGGCCCATTTTGCTCTGCGTTGAATTTCATGGTCCGGAACTTATGAACTCGAAAGGGTTTCCCCTGATAGCCGGTGCGGACTTGACTGTAGAACACCGGGCCTTCGTCAAACCATCGGATCACGAGACTGATCACTAAGAACAGAGGAGCGAGCAAAAGCAAGAGAAGGCATGCGAAGATTGGCTCAAAAATTGGCTTGAGTGCTGAATAGAGTCGAAGCCCATAGGTTTGCTGGGTAGCTGTGGTGAGATAGGCGCACCATCCCAGTTGTTCTAGGTCGAAAGCTTCTCGAGTCAGATCGAAGAATCGCTCTAGGTCTAGAACTGGGGTCCCATGCAGGTGCGCGCGGAGGAGAGTCTCAGGAGGGATGAAGTGGCTGTTCGCTTGATTCGAAATGAGGATGAGGTCAAAGTCCGCGATCTTATGGGGCTCAATTGGACTTAGGGTTGAGTAACTCGAGCAATTTAAGACTCGATCGAATCCGAGGACTCGAGTGAGAGTTTTAAAATTGAATTCTTCGGTTTCGAATTGGGATGCGACGTTTTTGCCGCCGAGTATGACCAGGGTTTTGATTCTTTCAAAGCGCACCAAATGACTCAATAATTGAGTCATTGAAAAATTTAGTGTGAGGAATCGGTAGATGACAAACATGAGTGGCCCCCGATCCTTTAAGCAAGAAGCAAGGGGCGGGCCAGAATGGGAATAATTAATTTGATCCTATTTAATAGGTATGAAACAATTTGAAATGGGTTAAAATTATAATTTATTTGATATATCGAAGGGATTAGATATGGAATTCGCCTGGATTCGACGTTTGTCGGTAGTGTTTGCTCTATTTGCATCGTCTTCTGTTTTTGCCGGAGGACTAGAGCTTGAACCTTATGCTGGATACGCTTTGGATGGAACGAGTGGTACCAAGGCGAGTTTTACTGCAAAGCAAAACGACACCTTCAAAATGATTGGATTAGGAGCCCGATTGAACGTGAAATTGGGCGAAGCGCTTTTTTTAGCTCCTGATTTTTCTTATCTCCCCGGGTTGAGCGCAACCTCGATCAGTGGCACAGTTAAGAGCGGAAATATCATGAGGCTTGGGTTAACAGCAGGTCTTCGAATCGCTTCATTTCGAGTGTGGGGCGGTTATAATTTTTTAGATAGTAACAACGCATCTATGAATAATGCGACTTATGGTGATTTTAAGACTGCCTACGCAGGATCATCATTTAAGGTCGGCGCTGGCTTCAAGCTTGCGTCACGGCTGAATCTCAATGCCGAGTACTTTTTTATTAACTATACCAAATTGACTGCAACGGTCAGCGGAGTTTCAGCGGTGACGACCTTAAGCGGAGCAAGTGCCGTTACTGGGAATCAACTCTTGGTCTCGCTTAGTTTGATGATGTGATCATTTTTTTGACTTGCTCTTTGTGTTTGTCGCTCTGCAGGGAGAGTTAAGTTTTGAGAAGTGAGATGTTGAGAGCGAAGGTGATTTTTTGACACCCTTGACGGTTTTGTAGTGAGTTGATCAAGCTTCTAAAAAGTTTGCGGGATGCCAAAAGTCATGAAATACTTGAATCAATAAGTTAAACCTAGATAGACTCTTTGAGAGGAGTATAAAATGAAATTGAGTTTTAAACACTCATTAGCGATCCTAGCTACTCTTATGTGCACCTCGTCTGCTTTTGCAGGCGGCGCTTATAGCGTTGATGTCGAGCCTTATATTAACTTCGGATTTATGAAATCTGGTAGATCAGATGCAGTTCCAGCGATTAGTTTTCCGGCGGATCCGAATGGCCGACAAGATGTGTCTTATAATTCGGCCGGCGCTGGATTGCGCTTGAACTTGAATTTTTGGGATTTCTTTTTTATCGGCCCTGATTTCACTTATAACGCCATTTTTAATACTAAATTTCATAACCATGTTGAAGGGGGCGGTACTTCAGGACGGGATTACCAACTTGGTCTGGTAGCTGGATTCCACCTGTCGTCGAGTATTCGGGTCTGGGCGGGCTATAGTTTCATCTCGGAAATGTCAACGGGCATGACGCTTAACGCTGATATGGGCAATCCTCCGACTCAATATACGTATGGACTTAAAGGAACAGCTTGGAAGGTGGGTGGTTCTTATACGGTCTTATCGAATCTGGATATTCGAGGCGAGTACGTTTGGAATACGTACCCTCATATGTGGCTTGGCACCCCGAGTGGGGCTCCGTTTGTTCCTGGTGTACCGAGCGGCGCAGACATCCCAGATGCAAGGTTCGGAGCTCAGCAGTTTACTCTCTCACTCAGTTCTCGTTTCACTCTGTTGTAATTACATGGGGGGTGCCTCTTTGGCACTTGCCTGACGCATGAGTTTTGGCCTGATCGAGTGATCTCGATCAGGCTTTTTTTTTGCGTTCTGTGATCCGGGGTTGCTTCCCTCGCTGTCAGTCATTTGCATCCCTAGGCTGGGTCAGGGGGTGGGCCATGGATTGGGTCTTACTGGTGATTGGAGGCTTTGGGTTTCTAGGGATGATGGGATTGGGCTCGATTTTAGCGCCAGTTTTCATGGCCCTGGGTCGAAACACGGGTATGCCCCTCGGACATGCTCCCACGGTTCAGGAAGTGTCTCGAATCGAAATTTTGGTTCCAGTTCATAATGAAGAGTGGCATCTTTCTCAAACTCTCTCCTCGATTGGCGATGCAGTGAGAGTGCTTCAGGCGGGTCATCCTGGGGTTCAGGTTTTGATTCGAGTGGGTTTAGATGCCTGCACCGATGCGAGCTCGCAGATCGCGAATGCTCACGGATGCGAAGTTCAATCCTATCACTTCAAAAGCAAATGGCGGGTATTGATCGCGCTCGTGGCACAGAGTCGGGGAGATTGGGTACTCTGGGTGGATGCCGGAGTGTATTGGCCTCGGCAATTTTTGGCGAACGCTTGGGCTCTTCTGGGGCGATCCAATGTGGTGGGAGTGGCACCCGCTTATTGGGTAGCGCGGCCGGGGCGCCTGACGGAGTGGATCTGGGCCGTGGAACGAAGGATGAAAAGATGGGAGTCGCTCGATCTGGGTGGGCCGGTGTCGGTACATGGGGCGACGGTTTTTTATCGGCTTAGCGCTTTGCGCGAGGTGATTCGACATTTAGATCAGGTGGGCGAGGGTGAGGGTACGTCCTGGGTCGTGGAGGATGTCGTCATCCCTTTGGTCATGCGGACCCTCTATCCTGGTCATCAGATTTTGTATTGGGAGGGGTCGGAATCGGGGGATCGCTTAGTCGACCAAGGCGTCCAAGGATCTGCGCATGCGCTGGAGCGACGAAAGCGCATCGTTCTGGGGAATCTTCAGTGGGTACGATGGATTTTGCCTTGGGTGTTTAGGACTAACTTCTGGGTGGGTGTTCTCGCCTTGCGTCGGGTGTTTCGGTTACTCTGGGGTTACTGGATTCTGGCAGTACTGGTGGCGCTTTTATATCGAGGCTTGGGCATTCTGGGAACCACCCTAGTGGGGGCTGGTGTTCTAGTCCTGGTAATGCTGGATTGGGTGCCGAGAACAGTTCAAAAGGGTGCTTTTCTCACTTCGTTGAGGACTCCGTTTTATTACTTATCTGGCCAGGATTTAGATCCAATTCAGTGGAGCTGACGCGGGTGGTGAGCTGGCTTCTCGGTTTCTTGGTCGGCATGGGGTTTGGTTGGGGCAGTGTATCGGGGTTTCAGGTCTCAGCGCCTGATCGGGATCATCTTCAGTTTCGTCCGAGCCTGCAAATTTCTACGTCGAGAGATGAGGTGGTCTCGGCTGTAATTCGGTGGGGTGACGGTCGGGCGGGGCAATCTCGTTGTCGAGCTCTCCTCTCTCAGTTTGCTCCGTTTCGCTTGCGCTATTATCGGATGGAATCTTACCGGGTTCTGCCGGAACAGCGAAGCTTCGTAGGTTCGAAAGCAGGAGAGTATTGGGACCCTCTGGTGCCTGTGTCGCAGATTTGTCGAGGAGATCTCGTTTGGGTGGATATTGAGACTCCTCGGGGAGTCAGGCCAGGTAATTATTCACTCCCCTATGGTATTCAGCTGAAGGTTTGGAAGATGATCATGCCTGGGCGGCCGAGTCTACCTCTTTATATTCACTTAAATAGCCATGCTGTTTTTTCTGCACACGGTCTTGAGGGGGCTGCTCCGAGTCGTCTGCGAATCTCTGCTTTAAAAAAATATATTAGGCTCTACCGCGAGCATCGGATCGAGCCTTATGGGCAATATCCCGGGTTTTATCCTCCCTTCGGGGGTCGAGAGCTGAAACGGAATGGCACTGCCGAGCGGGCGTCCTTTCGCGAGTTGGTTTTGAAGGGTGCAATTGCGCCCCCGATTTTATTCACGCCGAATTTTGACGTGCCTCCCGGGCAAGTTTTACTCAAAGCAATCGACGGCGCCCTGGAGCGTGGAGAGCTTCCCTTGGAGTCCTTGGCTTATGTCTGGGATGAGGGGGAGAATGACCCGCGATTGACTCGCCAGTCCTTGATTCGTGCCCGATGGGTCAGGCGGTACGCTCCACGACTTAAGATTCTTATGACTCGAGTCCCGACGGTAGAGTTCGAGCCGTTCGTTGATCTTTTTGTTGCTCTTCAAAATCGCTATCGGACGGGTTGGATGACTCCCTACGGGCTCTATGTCAGCTGTGTTTCGCAAGGAAGTTGCCAAAACGGCATCCCTAGAAAGCCTACGGGGCCACCGATGATGGTAGTCGATGCTCCTACGGTCAGTCCTCGTGCGTTTCTGTGGGTGAACGAAATGCTGGGGGCTCAAGTTGGGCTCTACTATAATGCCACCGAGAAATTGTCGAACGCCTGGAGGGATCAATATTGTTTTGGTGGCAACGGAGATGGGACTTTGCTGTATCCAGATCGAAGTCGCGTCGAGCCCAATGGGTCGATTCGGTTGAAGATGTTGCGACAGGGATCTTACGATGTGGAATATCTTCGCTGGGCGAAGAGAGCCGGGATGCATTGGTTGTCGCCAGTGACCGACCAAAATCACTGGAGTCAGAACTGGGGAGATTATCAGCGACTTCGGAATCAATTGGGTGAAACTCTGAGCGCGAAATAGTCTTGGCTTTTGATCGGTTCTGAATTAACTCTCTTGAAGTGTGTCTGGTGTGGAGGGTATTGCAGATGTTAGTTTCCAATGCGTTCAAAGCCTTTTCAACTTTGAGTTTTCTCT
>CAINWE010000462.1 GCA_903854365.1 Oligoflexia bacterium | reverse complement strand
GTACAATACTCACGGCCGGCTATAGTTCACAAGTAACTTTATTAGAAAAATCGTCAAGGCTTTTTTTTAATAGAAACTCTTGCTAGGACTAGTTGAATGAAAACTCATCTCGCCGATTCAAATTACTCAGCTACTGAAGTTGCCATCTCAGAGTGCTCTGACTCGTTCTCAAACCGCCATGTCGGCCCCAATGCCGGCGAGCGAGAGCAGATGCTGAGAAGGCTAGGACTAGAATCGGTCGAGCAATTAGTCGACCAAACAGTTCCCGAGCATATTCGTTTGAATCGCAGGCTGTCCCTCAGCTCTGGGCGATCCGAAGGTGAGGCGCTTCATGAGCTTCGAGCAATTGCCCGAAGCAATAAAGTATTTAAATCCTATATTGGGATGGGATATTCCTCTTGTATTACTCCACCGGTCATTCAAAGAAATATTCTAGAGAATCCGGGTTGGTACACACAATATACACCTTATCAGGCGGAGATAGCGCAGGGGCGACTCGAAGCACTCTTGAATTTTCAGACGCTCGTTTCAGATTTGACTGGATTGCCCGTGGCTAACGCATCGCTTTTGGATGAGGCGACAGCAGCTGCAGAGGCAATGAGTTTTTGTTTTCAAATTCAAGGGCGGCCCCAGGAACAGTCTTTCTTTGTGGCAGATTCTTGTCATCCGCAAACTCTGGCTGTTTTACGGACCCGCGCGGAGCCTCTGGGTATTCGAGTCGTTGTCGGTAATCCGGAGATTGGGTTGGCAACGGGGAAGTGGTTTGGAGTTTATTTACAATATCCCCAATCAGACGGCGTCTTAGTTAATTTAAAAGATTTAATTGAGAGAGTGCACAGCAGCGGCACGTTGGTGATTCTTGGTTGTGACCTTTTGAGTCTGGCTTTAATCAAGTCACCAGGTGAGCTCGGTGCTGACGTAGCAGTCGGAAATTCACAGCGTTTGGGTGTTCCTCTAGGGTTTGGTGGTCCTCATGCCGCTTTTTTTGCTACGAAAGAAGAGTATAAGCGTCAGATTCCAGGGAGAATTGTGGGTGTATCAGAGGATGTAGATGGTCGTCCAGCGATTCGGCTTGCTCTTCAGACCCGTGAGCAACATATTCGAAGAGATAAAGCTACGAGTAATATCTGTACGGCTCAGGTGCTTTTAGCCGTGATTTCGTCCATGTACACGGTGTACCACGGTCCAAAAGGTTTGAGAAGAATTGCAGAAGGAGTTCATCGTCAGGCTTGCCTTTTAGCAGGAGCCCTTCATCAGTTGGGCTTTCATTTGGGGTCAGAGGCCTTCTTTGATACGCTGAGAATCTCAGTGACACCAGAGCAGTCTAGGGCTATTTGCGCAGCTGCAGATTCAAATCAGATTAATTTGAGGATGATCAGCGATACGGTTTTATCTGTGGCTTTAGACGAGACCGTGACAGAGTCTGACGTGCAGAGATTGATCGCAGTTTTCGGATCCGGTGCGCCGGGATTGAGGAGTCTAAAGGTTCGGGAGGTGAAGCCGCTGCCGAGTGCCTTAGCTCATCCAAATTGGCGGCGAGAGAGCCAGTATCTTACCCATCCTGTATTTAATTCTTATCACTCAGAAACTGAAATGTTGCGCTATATCTTTAGGCTTCAAAATAAGGATTTGTCTCTGGCTCATTCGATGATTCCACTTGGGTCTTGCACGATGAAGTTGAATGCTACCTCCGAAATGTTGCCGGTGACTTGGCCTGAGTTTTCTGAGTTGCACCCTTTCGTTCCCCAGGAGCAGTCAGAGGGATATCGAATGATGCTAGGGCAGTTGGAGGATTGGCTGAAGGAGATTACGGGTTTTGCCGGTGTTTCGTTGCAGCCGAACGCAGGCTCTCAAGGCGAGTATGCAGGCCTTTTAGTGATCCGAAAATATCAAGAGTCTCGCGGTCAGGGGCATCGCAATATCTGCCTAATCCCGCGTTCGGCGCATGGCACTAATCCGGCGAGTGCGTCGATGGTAGGTATGAGTGTCGTTCCGGTGGAATGTGATGCGTCAGGAAATATCGATATCTCTGACCTCAGAGCGAAGGCCGTTGAACATGAGAAAAATTTAGCAGCACTCATGGTGACCTACCCTTCGACTCACGGCGTTTTTGAAGACGCTATTGTTGAGGTTTGTTCGATCATTCACGAGCGGGGCGGGCAGGTTTACATGGACGGGGCAAATATGAACGCCCAGGTTGGATTGTGCCGTCCGGGTGATTTTGGACCGGACGTTTGTCACCTCAACTTGCACAAGACATTTTGTATTCCTCACGGCGGGGGAGGCCCGGGGATGGGGCCGATTTGTGTCGCGCATCATTTGGTTGATTTTCTTCCCCGTCATCCGATTACGGAGCTGGGGCATCGGAATGGAATCGGCCCGGTATCTGCGAGTGCCTGGGGTAGTGCGAGTATCTTGCCGATTTCTTGGATGTATATTCGTATGATGGGGGCTGAGGGATTGCGCTTGGCAACTCAGGTTGCCATTCTGAACGCTAATTATATTGCACGGCGGTTGGATGCCTATTATCCCGTTTTGTATCGGGGTAAAACGGGATGGGTTGCCCATGAATGTATTTTTGATTTGAGGGCTTTTAAGGCGTCGGCAAATATAGAGGTCGAGGACGTGGCGAAGCGGCTTATGGATTATGGCTTCCACGCTCCTACGGTGTCATTTCCTGTTGCAGGAACAATGATGGTAGAGCCGACGGAAAGTGAGTCCTTAGGTGAGTTGGATCGATTTTGCGAGGCAATGATTGCGATTCGAAAGGAGATCCAAGAGATTGAAGCGGGAGAGGTCGATCGGCAAAACAACGTCCTTAAGAATGCGCCCCATACGGCCCTTCAGGTAACCCAGTCTGATTGGAAGCGGCCTTACTCACGAGAAAGAGCGGCGTTTCCAACGCGGTGGACTCAAGAGAATAAGTTTTGGCCTGGAGTGGGTCGTATCAATAATGTTCTGGGGGACCGCAACCTGATCTGTTCGTGTCCCCCTATGGACGCCTATTGACGATCTATTTTAAAGTTGCAGTGTATTGAGTATAGTCTGCCGAAGTCATCAAATTTGCGATTGCACTCGGATCAGCTATTTCAAGTTTGATCATCCAGGCTTCCTGGTGAGGATCTTGGTTGACGAGGGCGGGCTGGTCGATGAGGGCTTGGTTGACCTCAATGACTTTGCCTGCGCAGGGGGAGTAAAGATCTGAAACTGCTTTGATGCTTTCAACGACGCCAAAGGTTTCCCCTGCTTTAAGGATTCGGCCTACTTTTGGAAGCTCAACAAAGACCACATCTCCTAGAGCGCTTTGAGCGTGGTGGGTAATTCCAATAATGGCCTGGCTGCCTTGAATTTGAGCCCACTCGTGCTCTTTTGTGTATTTAAGGTGATCTGGGTATTTCATAGGAACTCTCCTTCTAGGGATGTGGATGATAAAAAGGCGTTGGAGTAATTTCTGCTAACACTTTAGTGCCCCGAATATCGACACGGACACGCGTGCCAGGCTTTGAGAGAGACACCTCAACAAAGCCGATGCCGATAGCTTTTTGCAGGGAGGGAGATTGGGTTCCACTCGTGATGGTGCCGACTTTGAGCTCTCCACTTTCAGTATAAAGGTCATATCCGTGTCGAGGAATCCCTTTATCGAGCATTTGGATCCCTACTAGCTGGCGAACTAAGCCAGACTCCTTGATTTCGGATAGTCGAGCCTTGCCCAAAAAATCCTTCTTGCCCATTTTCACGATCCAGCCGAGTCCCGCCTCTAACGGGTGGGTTAAGTCGGAAAGCTCGTTGCCGTAAAGCGGGTACTTCATTTCGAGCCTGAGCGTGTCTCGCGCCCCCAGGCCGCAGGGCTTTAGGCCCATGGGTGAGCCAGCTTCCAGAAGGGCTTTCCAAATATCAGGACCATGCGCCCAGGGGACGTAGAGTTCAAACCCGTCTTCGCCCGTGTACCCCGTTCTAGCTACGATTGCCGGTACGGAGTGGATTAAGTTTCCCTCTGCAAACCAGTAGGTTCGTATGCTGTTGAGTGGCAGTGCGGTTATTTTCGCAAGTATCTCTGCAGCTCTGGGTCCTTGTAAGGCGATTTGGGCATATTGGTTGCTGACGTCTAGAATCTCT
>CAINWE010000461.1 GCA_903854365.1 Oligoflexia bacterium | reverse complement strand
GGTGCAGTCGGGTTTCTTGCAGGTACTTATTTGCGAGGGATTCGGTGGGTTAGCGTTCCGACGACTCTTTTGGCGCAAGTCGATAGCGGTTTGGGTGGAAAAACTGCCGTCAATCACGAGCTGGGTAAGAATTTAATCGGAGTTTTTCATCAGCCCGTAGCCGTCTTATGTGACGTAACATTCTTAAAAACGCTTTCGCGAAGGGATTGGATCTCGGGGTTTGGGGAGATTGTTAAATATGCAGTTGCTCTCAAGCCCTCCCTCTATCGCTACCTGGAGCGGCAATCGAGGCACGGATTGGAGCCTTTTTTTACAAATTTAAAGGCAATTGAATATCTGGTGGCGACTTGTCTGAAGCTCAAAGCAGAGAAGGTGCAAGAAGATGAGTTGGACCAGAAGGGGATCCGGGCGATCCTTAACTTTGGTCATACGCTGGGGCATCTTTTTGAAGCAGAAACGGGATACGATTACTTTCGTCATGGAGAGGCTGTGCTTTGGGGGATGCGCGGTGCGGTGTCTCTTTCCGTTCGTCGAGGAGTTTTGTCACCCAGCGAAGGGTTGAAAATAGATCAGGTTTTGAGTCGTTTCGTCGTGCCGCGGCTTTTTAGAGACGGTCGTCGAGCAACACAGCAGAGATTCGCTGCTCGTTTGAAGTTTCTGCAACGAGATAAAAAGACGAAAAATGGAGTCCTTCAGTTCGTACTTCTCGAAGAAGTGGGAAAGGCGATTGTGGATCAGTCGGTGGCCCAGCAAGAGTTGAAGGAAGTATTTGATTGGCTAGATTCGCTCGCGGAGAGTGTGGATTAGAGAGGAGAATGACTCGTGACTGCTAAAGTTTTGATTTTGCATGGTCCCAATCTCAATCTTTTGGGTGAGCGAGAGCCTGAAGTGTACGGCTCTTTATCCTTGAAGCAGTTGAATCAGGAGTTAAAGCGATCAGCGAGAGAGCGAGGGGTGACCCTGAGGATTTTTCAATCGAATAGCGAGGGAGGCTTGATTGATCTTCTTCATAAAAATCGCAAGTGGGCAGACGGGGTCGTGTTTAATCCGGGAGCCTATACTCACTACTCTTACGCGCTCCGAGATGCTGTGGTAGCGATTCAGATCCCAGTGGTTGAAGTGCATTTGTCTGATATTAAGAAGCGAGAGCCTTTTAGAAGGCATTCTGTAATTGCGCCTGTTTGCTTGGCACAAATCTCTGGACTAGGTGGGTTGTCTTATCTGAGGGGTATGGACCGGCTGCTCGCAAAATTGAACTCTGCCCGGCCCACCCGAGCTCCAGTGCGATTGACTGATTCGGGTATTCAGAAACAACGCGCCTCGCGGGTCACTGCTCGAGTTTTAGCGCTGTTTGCGATCCTGGGGCTCAGCGGCATAATCCCTTCGTCAGCTTATGCATTCGGTCTTGAGTTTGTAGGAGGTTTAGCTGCACCAGGAGCTAGGGTGGCGGGTGTTGGGCTAGTGGCAGCTCCTGTAGGTCATTCTGCGATGGGGGGGGTCTTGTTGAATGCTAAACTTTCGGATCGATTAAGGTTTGAATACGGACTTCTTTATGCACCTCGGGCAGTGTCTTTTACACAAGGCCAACTGACTTCGACCTACTCGGCGCACGCTCTGCAGATGCCGATGCTATTAAAATTGCGGTGGTTTGGATTTTTGTCATTGGGCTTCGGTGGGTATATTTCGTATTCTCCGAGTGGAGGGGGGTGGCAGCATCCTCCGAGTGGAGTGAGTTCTATGAGCCTTGCGGACTATGGTCTGGTGGTCAGCGGTGACTTGCGCATTAGGCTTCTTTCGTTTTTCAGTGTGGTCGTTGATACGCGCTATCTTTATGGGCTGACCAACCTGGCCCAGGCCAACTCTTTTACGGCTTCCGTCAGCGATTTTCAATTTCTCGTAGGCGTTCGTTTTGGGAAAGAGAAATAAGAGTCGTTTTACCGCGGTTAATGAGGGACTTCACAGCAGAAAGGCTTAAATTCATAGTGATACAAATATCTCGGTAGGAACATCGTTTGACCATTCTTAAGAAAATGGCTTCCCTTTGTTTTTCTGATAACTGGCTCACCATCTGCTTGAGGTGAGTTCGGTCGGTCTTTTCAATCATGAGTAACTCCGCCGTCACCTCCGAAGCGGGCTCAAAGCAGGAGGTGCGGTAGAGGTCCTCTAAGCTTTGAATTGCACCGGGATGATGGGCTCGATTTTTTCTCAAGTGGTCGTAAATGGTGTTTTTAGCGATTGTCCAGATCCATGACGGCAGAGCAAAGGTGGGGTTATAAGATCCGCGATTTTGATAAATCTTCAGAAATATGTCCTGCGTGACCTCTTCGGCGATGTGTGCCGATTGAATGTATTTTTTGACATAATTTGAAACCGGTTTATAAAACTTGGAGTAAATTTTTGAAAACAAATCCTGGGATTCAAGTTCAGTTTTTAAATTTTGAGATCCTTGAGTATTGGGTTTTTTGTGATCATTTTCATGATCAGATTCGCCAAGCCGCTTGTTTTTAGCGCTTTTTTCGATCAATATTCTCTTATGCATATCGATGAAATATAATTAGTGTTGAATTGCAATGAAAGACGAAAACTGCATCTGCTTGTGTTTTTATATTTAGCCGGTATGATACAGGCAGTCAGCTCGACCGGTCTTAGGCGGCCGACCAGAACAGCTTAAAGAGTGTGAGAAGTCCAGTAGAGCAGACTTTAAGAAAGGGAACTGGCGATGAAAAATTTTTGGATTGGGTTAGCAGTGTTTTTGGCCTTGGCAGGAGGTATGTTTGGATGGG
>CAINWE010000460.1 GCA_903854365.1 Oligoflexia bacterium | reverse complement strand
TTCTGGAGTCTCGGGATCGAGTGGTGGGTTTATTGGCTCATTCCCCTCTTTGTTCTTCCCGTATGGAGACGATCCAACCCTTTCATCGGGGTAGGTTTTGCATTTCTGGTGGCGTTTTGCACTCTGCTAGTGGGGCTCTTTGACGAAAATGGATGCCCTTGGTTTATCGGCTTATTCGCCCTCGGAATAGCCGCAGCACAGATCTCCAATCCCAGGTCTCAATACCACTTCCTCACCCAATCCAAATTCCCGTGGCTTTTGCTCTCTCTGCTGCTGATCGGAGCTGCCGCTTACCTTTTCGAAACCAAACATCCAGAATGGATGTTTGACCCGCTGGTCGGGGGCTCATGTGCCTCTTTGCTCATCGGATGCGCCAGCCCGTATCAAAAAGGAGGAATGATCGATAGGGTCCGAGCCCTTTTCGAATCTCAGCCACTCAGACAAGTCGGGCAATTCTCTTACAGCCTCTACCTCTGCCACTGGATCGTACTCACGGTGTTTTTAGAGTGGGGAGTGAAACTCAACCTGACACTGAAGTCTCAACTCTGGATGACGTTCCTGGTGGCAGTCCCCTCGGCGGTCCTCTTCAGCTACCTGTTCTACCAGGTCGCAGAGCGTCCGTTCTTGCGTATGAGAAGCAAGGCCTTAGCCCGATCCTAAGAACGCACGCTTTTGACCTGCTGAGCGATTTGCCAAACTTTAATCTGCCTGACTACACGCGAAACACCTTCCAATAACGAAATCACCACTCCGTGTATCCCATCTTGGTAAGCACCGTAATAAAAAAGACTCTTCAAAAAATGCGCTGGAAACGCGCCCACCAAACGAAAAAGAGTCGCACGCTGGCCTTGATCATAGCGATCCTGAGCCTCAATCGTGGTGTAGCGATTCAATTTTTCGAGATAGCGTTCTATGGTTAAATCCGATCGATGCATCAGGGATTCATGAATTTTCCCCGCGGGCTGCGCAAATACCGGGTACTCGTGAATTTCGTTCACGTAGCGCACACCTTGGCGATGAAAAAATCGATCTTGATAGCTCGGATTCCACATCCCGTAAAGGATCGGTTTTCCCATAAAAAATTCTTGGCGATGCACCTTGTAGGCTCGATTTTCAGGCCCATTGGGCTGTTTGAGGAGCTCCCGCAACTTATCAGCCAGCCCCACCGAACATTCCTCATCGGCGTCCACAACGAGTACCCAGTCATTTTTGGCCTGATCAATGGCAAAATTTCTTTGATCTTTAAACCCTGTCCATGATCGTTCTATCACCCGAATCTGTTTGGACCACGGGCGCTGAGGGTCTAAGCAGATCTCCCTGGTCCGATCTGAACTTTTTGCGTCGATCACCAGAATTTCATCGACCCAGGTCAAACTGTTCAGACAGGAAGCCATTTTCTTTTCTTCGTTGAAGGTAATAATGACCGCAGACAGAGCAAGAGGGGTCATGAGAGGATCGCCCCTTGAGACGTTTCTTTAGTCGCTTCTAGGACAAAAGTCTCCATCTCATTGACCTGAGAAGGCACCGATTTTCCATGTTGCTCTAGCCCTCTCAGCTCTTCTCGATCACTCTGGCCCGGCTTAAAGTGTCGAAATTGCCCAAAACCTAAGGGGGCAAGGATCTGTTCCAAAAACTGAGGGTCGTAGATAAAACGATGGCCCCACCCGTAAAATGCCCGATTGATCGAAGCCGTGGGTGAGACGGGCTTATTTTGATCAAATTTTTGGGCTACATACTCCATGTACCTTCGGTTCTGATCCGACGACTCATCAAAGAGCCGGCTTAAAAACTTCAGATCAGGCGTCGCTGTCCGCAGAACTCCACCGACTTTCAAAATCCGAGC
>CAINWE010000459.1 GCA_903854365.1 Oligoflexia bacterium | reverse complement strand
GACTAGAAAGTTTATTGCTTTCTCTCTACTTCTCCTCGGCTTGGCGTACTTATCTAATCGCCTACCACTCACCGGTCCGCTCAAGAAAAAACTGATGGCCTCAGGTCTCATTCCTGTGATTCAGTACTCGTATGCCTTCGGACTGATCGCTGGCTTATCCCACAATAAAACCAGAAACTTAGCGAAATTCTAATGGTGCTAGAAAATTGACTTATTAATGCTAATTCTGATACAATTCACATACTAAGTGAATTCCTTGCACAAATTATTCGCAGAAATCACCCTGAAAAAAAAGAAGTACTTGGACGCCTATTATGCAGTCCTTATCTTCTTATTGGGCTATTGTTTTTTCCTATTCAGACTCGACTCAGTCAGCGTTCCCTTTTGGGATGAGCCATTTTATATCTCAGGGGCGCGCCAATTTCTCATCCACGGAAAGAATGAAAATTGGACTCATCCGCCTCTTGGAAAAGCAATTATTTCTTTTGGAATTTTTTTATTAGGAGATCACCCAGGAGGCTGGCGCATCTCAAGCGTGGTCTCTGGGTCACTCATCCTAGTTTGCACCTATTTCACAGGTAGAATACTTTTCAGGAATCGCTATTACTCGACCATGGCTGTTCTTTTTGCTGCATTTAATCAGCTATTATTTATAGAATCTCGAGTTGCCTGTATAGACATACACATGTTTTTGGCCATCTCTCTGGGGATGTTATTTTTCATTCGATATTGGATTGCCCTCAAACCCACTCATAACCTCTATTTCGCCTTTCTCTTCTTTGGGCTGGGGGTCGCAATTAAGTGGTTTTCAATCGCTCCCTTGGCCCTTTGCTTCCTACTCTTGCAGCCGCAAAGGGAGCGCCACTTACGACACCAAAGTAGTATCCAAGGCCTGCATAGAGCAACTCTAGGTGTTCCCATTGCGTTATCGTTAGCTACCTATAGCATTACCTTCTTACTGTGTTACGGAATGGACCATCCGAACTATGCGCCGCCGCTAACAGCCCACCATACAAGATACAGCCTCATTGACCTTTTCATGCTGCAATTCCAGATGCTCAAAGCCCAATGGGATGCTCATTCCCATCCCCTGATGGCACAAGCAAGTTGGTATTCCTGGCCTTTCATGAGCGAGCTGACCTGGCTCCACGTCAACTCTGCAACTTCCGGAGTCGTAATGCTTGGTAACCCGATCATCATGTGGACAGGGCTCCTAGCGATGGTTCTTTGCATTGCCTCGGCTATTAGGCGTCGCTCTGCAGAAGCTCAATTTATTTCCGTTTTCTACCTAGGTATGCTTTTTTTCTGGGCAATCATACCGAGAAAGAATTTGTTCTATTATTACTATTTTCCGCCGGCAATGATGTTTAGTTACGCCATTCCTTATGTCTTTCAAAGGTTTCGGGTCAACTACCCTGTTCAAGCAATTTTCTGTTCAACCGTGCTATTTGTTTTCTGGTATTACTACCCGCTACTCTCAAACTCATAAAATAGGATTGAATTCTCCGAGAAAATATCTTAATTTGACGCTCAATTTATGGGTGCAGTACCAGTCCGCAAAGTTACAAGAAAAAAGATTAGTAAAAAAAAGACCACAAGAAAAAAGGCTGCAGGGAAACTAAAACCCTCCAGACCCGATTTGAAAATTTCTGAACAACAATATAATTTTGGCCGCATCACCAAAGAGAAAATGAAGGACACGCCCGTCTATGGATGGCCAGGGCCTTGACTCATGGCCGTGGGAGCAGTCTTCCGAAATCAAGCTATTTTTCAAACAGCTTTTTCAGGCTGAAATTAGCGAATTAATAGAACACAGCTTCGACGCCAATCCTGAGGCTTACGGGACCTGCATTCTTGGTAAAGGCAAAGATTTTCTGAATCGCTTTTTTCAATTTACTGAAAAATCAGGACTCAAAGCCAAGCCTCATATTCGAGACACCCTAGAGGCCGCGAACTCTTCGGACTACGGCTTAAAAGTAGATTGGCAGAACGAGTCAGCGAATCAGATCACGCTGTATTTACGATACACATCGGAAAGCCGCGAAAAGGCACTCACTCGTGCATTCAGTCGCGACTTTCAGAGAACTTGGACAGGTCCCACCCCCGATGCACTAGCTGCCTACTTTCAGTCCCCGAGCCCATTTTGCTTGGGTCTTCGCCTGGGAGTGAATACACCACCCACTTACTCGGCCTATATTGAGGTCGATCTAAGTCACCCAGAACTGAAAATTGCACTCTCTTGTCTATTACTAGCGTTCAACTGGCCGAATTCCTTATGCGGGAAAATCACCCAAGACATTCAACTCATTTCCAAGCAGCGTTTTCGCGGCTGCGTGGGCATCAGTTCTGACGGCCAAACACTAAAGATTGACCTCGCTGGAGCCAGCCTCGGAGCAAGCCTCAAGTTTCTAAAAACCATTCAAACCTCTCCCCGTCGCATCAAGGAACTCACAGCCTCTGCGCGACAACTCCAACAGCTCCAGACCAATTATTTTGCGCTCAAGTATAACGCATCTGGACTCATCGGCTGGAAAATGTACTTCGCATCAATGAATCAACACATAAAAGCAGTTGCCTCGACCTAATAATTCATCAATAATTGAGACAGTCTAGCTATTTAATAATTTGGAACAATCAATGCCGAAAAAATGGTTTATCTTAATTCTTGTATTGGTTTTTTTATCTATCGTAGCTGGAGAAGAACTACTCCAGCTCGTCAGCTATCACGCCTCAAGAGCACCGACTCAGCCCACGACTAAAACTAGACAAGCTCCCATGATTGCAGATGGAAAATACAAAACCACGGAGATCCTATGCAACGGATTACCTCCAAAGGGAAATTTTTCTAGCGCTATAGGCTACCCCTTCATGCTATTTGAAGGAAATCACCTGGTTAGTACCTATCAATACCCGAATTGCGAAGTTTCAGTACAATACAATTTTGAGAGAACGGGGGATGCTAGATTTCAACTCACTCCCACAGGAACCGTGACATGCTCAGACTCAAAAACATGTGGCAACATCTTGGATCAAGGACTGCAATTAAAATGCGGTGGTCCCAATACTTTATTTGGTTACGAATTCGGGTATGCTGAAAAGTCGAACGAGCCGAAAACCTACCTACTTAGCGTAGATCAGAATAATAGAGCCTGCTCCAATCATGAATTAGGGAGTGATCCAATTTCAATTGAGATTACAAGGCAATAGGACTGTGAACTCTCTGGGGAAATTTGGATTGAGAATGAAATTTCTACTCAAAGAAAAGGTAACCCCGATCGTAAAGCCATTTCGCATCTAAAAGGCCTAATTTGCGCTGATTCGCTTTGAAACCATAAACTTTGACTGATGCCGATCGCCGGCCAGCAACGCAAACTAACTTTTGTCGACCTCGATGAGGATCACGTATCACGATCGCCCGTCGGGAAATGTCAACCCACGGAGCAATCCAGGCCCGAGGCGATCGGAAACGAGCGAGACGAAAGGACTGCAATTTACGACGCATCCCATAGGCCCGAAATGCTTCATGAACCAGAGGATCCCCATATCCTTCATAGATTCGAAGTTCTACGTTCCTTAGCGCAGTCTCAAGACTGGGGTTCAGCGCCCGAATTTGTCGCTGAACTTGAATCAACCAGGTTCCCATCCCTAATTTTTTAACCTTTGATTTGGGCCGGGTCATCCTGAAAATCAGCCGACTCACTTGATCGGAGATAGCTGAGGACAAGTAACACTGCGGAGGTAATCGCTGCTGCCCCCCCCCCTGCTGAACCCTGTTCATTTGAGTAAAGATTCGATCTGCCAAATCAAATGGCGATACAAATGGGCCTTGAATGGAGCGAAAAACAGGAACGAGCTCTACCTGGCTGCAGAAGTGTCTCCTTAAGTCCAAATATCCGCCCCAAGCTGATAATACTGCAAAATTTCCCCGAATGAGCGAATCAAATGCAGCAAGCCCGAAGCATTCCTCTGAGTAAAGACTCGGAGAGACCAGTACATGAGGCACTCGTTGAATGACAGACTTCAGATGATCGTTTTGCACATAACCATGCCAACGAATCAGATGTTGTATACCCAAGGTAACCGACAGCTTATCAAGCATGAGCCGGTACCCCGCTCCACGCGTTGCCATATTCGGGCTACCGAGTCCATCTTCTGCCCCATAGAGGTGTAGCTCAAAAGCCATTTTTGGCTGAAGCTTCGTTAATATGGCCAGCGCCCAAAACAAGGTGTGTAGGTTCTTTTGCTGAGTATAACGTCCAACGCACAAAAGACGGACGGGAGTCGTCCCGCTTACGACTAAAAGCCTGCGAGGTTTTTCTTCTGGAAGTAAGCCCGAGTACGGAATAACTGCAGATTGCGCGCGCGGAAAGCACCTGGCCAAAACTCGCTGTTCGGCATCAGAGACACAAATAAAAGCATCCTGCTCCGTAAGTTGGTGGCATCCCCCAATGGAATAGGCGAAGCCCCGACACCCCTCTCCGGCGAGATAACTGATGGACGGTGCGACTATTCCCAGGGTTCTCAACTTGGGCAGCAATATAGGCCCATTCCAAGTCAATACAATAAGATCTGCTGCAGCAAGAACCCCTTGAAATAAGTGAATCTCACTTGGATACGCTTCAAGGGTCAATAGCTGAAGCTGCCGGGCCTCACAAAACTCAACCCAAAACTTCTGAATTAAGCCCTCCGATAGCCTTTGACTAGGCCATCGCCGGATCCGTTGAGGAAGACAAATGAGTACTACACTTCTAATTTTCAAGCTGATGCGCCTTTCAACATTCTACGGCCCTAGAACAAGCAGTTCAATCACTTAGCCAGACTCGAAAATTTCTCCTCGTAGGCAACCAAGGTAGCAACGCAGTGAGCAGTCGAGAAAATTCGACTTTCGCCAGCCAATAGGGGTCCGTCGTTCAGACTCAAGACAAAGGGCCTTCGTCGACTCACTCGCATGCATGGCTCACACTCCCACGACCCGTCTTTCTCCTGCCCCTCGAGGATAACAGCGATAGCATTCCTAATCTGAGTCCTTGCCTGCTTCTGGGTATACTCAAGACCATCGAGTAATAAAGTCAAATGCGGAATACGCTCCTCACCACTACCGATGACTCGATAACTCGCAACCCTTGCTTCAGGACGACAAAAGTTTAATTTTTTCTGAGACCAGAGCATGTAAGCTGGGTTGTCCCACCAGAAGGCACTCAATACTCCGCGAGTCGCCTCAGCTTTCAGCCATGCGTAAGCCTGACTCACTGCCTGTGGGGATCTGCCCAGTACTTTAAGCGCGGCCCAAGCATCTAGAGTCGTCTCATGATGAGGCAAGGACCAACTATTAAAAGGGGCATCCTGATGAAACCTATAGGTTGAAAATCCTCCACCGCTGGCTTGGTGCGACAGAAGCCACGGAATTGAAACCCTAGAAACTCCTAACCCGTTGGCTCGTAACGCCAAAATAATCTGAGAAGTAGAATCACAGTCCGCCTCGACGTCAGCATTAAATCCCCATGCGGCAATCTGCCTGCGCCTCTGGCTCAAAAATCGTAAAGCGATCAAACGAGAGTCTTTCAATTCTCCCACATGTGACGTCACCCAACAAAAATGTCCTGTAATCCACTCATCGGACGGGCCAATTCCAGTACGAAAATCGGTAAAGTGCCCGTCGCTCTCCTGGGCCCGAGTGAGAAAAGCAATTCCTCTCCGAGTAGCTCCTCGCATTAACTTGATTAACCGCTCTAACTCCAAAGGTGTTTTACCCTTCGTGATTACTCCCACCGCTATGCCTTAACAGGCAATAGCGGGGGCTTCTAGGGGTTCGCACCCCAAAGACTCTAATCCGAGTCTTCTAATATTATTCGCGGCATTCTTATCCGCATTCTCATTATGTCCACACTGAAGGCAAAGAAACTCTGCCTGTGTTTGCCGATTACCCTCATGGGTGTAACCACACTGGCAACATCTTCGTGATGTATTTTTTGGACTGACGAGGATCAGGCGAGAACCGTACCAAGTCGTCTTGTACTCCATCATGGTACGAAAACTCCCCCAGCCTTGCCTTAAAATGGCTCGATTGAGTCCGCTCTTCTGAGCGACCTTTTGACCCGGCTCCTCTTTGGTCCCACTGGCAGACTTGGACATATTCTTCACTTTCAAATCCTCCATGACGATCACTCCGTGGTTTTTGGAGAGATTGGAAGACGCTTGATGAAGAAAATCTTTTCTAATACGTGAAACTCTGGAATGAAGCTTAGCTACGACACGGCGAAAATGTTTCCAGCGGTCTGAAAATCGAGTGACTTTTGCCTGCTTCCTCTGAATCACTGCGATTCGCTTCTCAATTCGCTTGATCTGTTCAACTGGAAGATTCTGGTCTGGATGAGCTCCGCTGACAGCGATTGTCCTTGCAACACCTAGGTCAATGCCTACTGTTTCTTCGGACTTATTTGGAGGAATGATATCCGCTTCTTCAACCAAAATACTCATCTGCCAGCCGTTTCCATGAGAATGAGAAACTGTGGCACTCTTTACTTTTCCGGTGAAGTTCCGATGATGAATGAACTCTACTTCTCCAAGCTTTGGAAGCAGAATACTTCTTGTTTTTCTAGCCTTCTTTTGAATTTTGAGGATATTGCCCTGCGGAAAGGAAATGGAATCATGCATCCCTTTCTTCTTGGGTTGAGGATATTTACCTGTACCTCGAAAGAAATTTTTGAAAGCGGTATCGAGGTGCCTGAGGGCCATCTGAAGACTCTGAGAGGGAACTTCCTTGAGCCAGCTCAACTCAGGGTCACTTTTAGCTTCAGGAAGTGCGTTTTGCTGGTCAAAATAAGAAACGGACTTCGGCCACTGTTGGTAGTTTATCGAGCGATGAGCGAGGCCACAGTTGTAGACAAACCGACACGCACCCATCCACCGCAGAAGGATCTTCTTTTGCTTCTTAGATGGCCGCAATCTGTATTTATAGCCCCTCAGCAACATTGACTCTAACCTGGCAGTTGAGCTAGTTAGTGTCAATAAAAAAAATCAAACTCAAGAGCCATTTACATTGTGTCTATAGTCTTCAGTATCATTTGGTGTAAGTAACAAAGTGTAGAAGAAACTGTTTTACTCCTGAGATTTTGACGTTCCTCAAAGAAACCAGCGAGGAGCTTTGCCAAAAATGGGACTGCTCCCTCGTAGAATTCGGAGGAGAGGAAGACCATATTCACATGCTTCTTTCTTGCCATCCCAGTATGCAAATGAGCATCTTCATCAACAATCTCAAAACAGTGACGAGCCGTCTGACTCGGAAAAAATTTGGCAGGCATCTGCGGCAGTTCTATTGGAAGCCAGTACTCTGGACAAGAGCCTACTGCCTCCTAACGACAGGTGGTGCGACCATCGAAGTCATAAAGAAGTACATAGAAAATCAGGGGAGGCATTCATCCCCCTCTTAATTCTAACGAATCTAGGCGGGGGAATTCTGCCGGAGATTGTTAAATGATCACCTCTTTCAATTGAATCAATTCAACTCCTGAACGAAAAACTGACCTGACACAGTCGCTCGGCACACAGTTGCTAGTCCCCTCGCCGAAGCAATACAATTTAAGTAGGCAGAACTATAAACTTTGTGAACAAAAGGAGTTCAAATCGACACTCTAGAAACTAAAGTTCTTAATCCCCAGCCACCGTCAACAGAGTCGGATAAGAATCAAAATCAAAGCGAAGCTGATTTTCCTGCAGCAGTCAACCGACTCTACAAGAGCTTTATTGAGCCTGCTTGCGCAGCCCAACTTGACCCACTCATCGATGACAGCGAAGGTACCGAGCTCTTCATGAAGGCACTCATGGAGAATTTGAAGCCAAGACCACAACTCGCTGAAAGACTGAAGAACAAAGCTAACGCTGGACGGGGAGCCGAGGAACTACTCAGCCTCGAGTCTTCAATTCGAATGATCGGAATTCAAAATGTGAGAAATCAGCTCATCACTGAGAAGCTAGCAGACGTATTCGTCTCAAAACTCCTCGAAAGAAACCAAGACACCGGTGAGCTATTAACAGCAACTAACGCTCTCCTACAATACACCATCAAAACCCTACAAGTTTTTGGGGACGACGGCCCGCACAAGAATGTGGCACTTGCCAATGGCTTGGTTTTCGATATGCTGAGCATTGTCAACTCTCAGAGTCCCGACCCCGCACTGAAGAAGAAAATCAATGGCTTCATCGAAGAGAGCTTTACCCAAGGATGCCTTCTGGCAAAAGCCGCCTTGATTCTCGGGAAAGAGAGAAAGCGGCTCGTCCTTGAGAAGCATGTCATTTCCGTCGTAATGCTCAATCAAGCCTCCCATGTAGCGATGAGCCTAAGCTACGAGGGTTACCTAGAACACCTTTTCAAGTGCAGAAAGCTTGGAATTTCGAATCCCCTACAAAACTTAGCGACCCGCCACCAGTTTGGAGGAACCCATAATTTTTTTAGTACTCTGTTAGCATCACCCTTTAAAATCTTTGAGAGCCTCGCTCCGGCATTACTCCACTGTGAGGATCCTCACCTATTGACTGAGCGGGACGAAATTAACTACTTCGACATTGCGG
>CAINWE010000458.1 GCA_903854365.1 Oligoflexia bacterium | reverse complement strand
GCCAAGTTCCTGACCGTCGATTGGAGCTTATTTTGAATCGCTCCGACAAACGCACGACTGGACAAGATCATCCCTGCCGCGTTATCAACCTTATCCAAAGCCTCGCGAGCTCCGTCGACGGTCGAAAAATCCAAGTTCTCAATTCCTAAAGTGCCGGCACGAACATCAATCGAGCCTGCGTCGAATGAAATTCGGTCCGAGACATCATTACGAATCCCCACTTGGAATTCCAACTTACCCTTTGCATTTTGGCCATTCAATAGCGACTGGCCGTTAAAGGTGGTCACATTGGCGATTCGGTCCACCTCACTGACCAAGCTCTTCACTTCTTGATTGATATAGCCGCGTTCACGATCTCCAATCGTATCAGAACCCGCTTGCATCGCTAGTTCTCGCAAACGAATGGAAATGTTACTGATTTCCGTCAATCCGCCCTCTGCAACCTGCGCGAAGGATACCCCGTCATTCGCATTTCGCTCAGCTTGCGCCATAGAACGAATCTGGCCGCGTAAATTTTCCGAAATAGACATCCCAGCAGCATCGTCACCTGCTTGAGTGATTCGTTGACCCGAAGCTAAGCGCTGATAAGCCTTATTTTGATCTTCAGAAGAATGAGACAAAATCCGATTAGCGGTCATCGAGGAAACGTTGGTGGCAATTCTCAAGCCCATAGAATTCTCCTATCTAAAAGTCGGGGACCCTTTTCATTGCGAAAAAGGACCGCCTTTGATCAGCGCCATCTGAAAATGGATGACACTGGCCGAGTTCGATTGGAAAACGTCTGAGTGTTGAGTAAGAACGAGGACGTAGAGGTAGAACATGAAAGCAAATGAGCCTCCAGCTATAGCACTCTACTTTTGACCCGGACAACAAACCGGGCGCACGAACACGAGATACCGCCTCATGCAACAGCAATGTACAGTCGGCAGACGTTCATCAGTTTTGCCTTCTGAAGGCCTATCCTTCAGCAGACACTCAACTGATCGGCGATAAGCGTCAATACTTGATTAATTTATACAGGTATTAACAATTTCGCCAGAACATCCACAAACCGTTGATCTTATGAGTATTTATATTTTGAAGTGGGGAGGCAGCAGAGCTCCCCCCCCACTTGGTGATTTGGTTGAAATTAGCCTAACAATTTCAAAGCCATCATATTATTTTGGTTCGCTTGACTGAGGACCGAGACGCCAGCTTGAGACAAGATATTGTTCTTAGTTAACTCTGCAGTCTCAGCTGCCATATCTGTATCTCGAATACGGCTACGCGCTTGAGACAAGTTCTCGTCATAGACGTTCAGGTTATTGACCACCGAAGTCAGGCGATTTTGCAATCCCCCCAGCTCGGCGCGATTTTCAACCAAGGTCCTTGTTGCGCCGTCAATTATGTCTAAATTATTTCGCGCTGCATCTTTAGAGAGGACAGACACCCCCGAAAGTCCCAGACCCTCTAGGGTGACATTTGTTTTTTTCGTGTCGAAGCTAAATCGATCTTCAGGAGATTTATTATGAATCCCTACTTGAATTTCGAGATTTTCCCCCTGGCCACTGAGCAATTTTTTTCCGTTAAATTCGGTGGTAGCCGCAATTCGAGTTACTTCAGCCTTCATCTGCGACACTTCTTTATCGATAAATCCTCGCTCAACATCGCCTAAGGTATCGGAAGAAGCCTGAATCGATAGTTCTCGGAAACGAACCAAAATATTTCCGATTTCGTTCATTCCACCTTCAGCAGTTTGAATCATCGAAATGCCGTCGTTTGCGTTTCTGACATCTTGACGAATCGATCGAATATCGCCCCGCATCTTTTCACTAATCGCCAAGCCAGCAGCGTCATCAGCAGCTTTATTAATTCTAGAGCCAGAAGACAAATGTTCTAAGGCTTCTTTTTGCGCCACATTGGTAAAACCTAATTGACGCTGTGCGTTAATTGACTGGACATTAGTCGCAATTCTTAAACCCATACCCACTCCTCAGTAGTTATGACCCAAGCAGCAACGCAAGACGTCACGCCTGGAACCATCATTAATTTTGACAGGAATTTGCTGTACCCCTGTCAGCTGGTCATCACTGAATCGAGAACTCAATCCAGCAACTTCCAACTTTCAAATACTAATTCGGTCAGGTAATGATTCGGCTTTAGACTTTTTTAGTCAGGTTTTGTTGAACAAAAAATTTTCTACTCTAACCCTCGATTTAAACTCCAGAAATGAGATCGGCAGCATGATAAGGATCAAGACTTCGATTCAATAATTGCTGCAGGATGTCTTGACCGGACGAGGTTAAAAACGCAGCTTCTATAGACTTATTTAGTCTACTAATAAGAATATCTCTGACTTCGTTCTTCAGAAACTCACGAGTCTTCACCCAGCGCTTACCACTCTGCGTCAGGTAAGCTTGGTGGGCTTCAATTGCACCCAATAATTCTCGAATGCCGATATTTTTAATTGCCTCTGTTTTATGGACTGGCATCAACCAGCTTGTTTCGTCATGCGCTGACATCCCTACCATCGTCACCAATTCGCGCAGAAGCTGATCAGCCTCAGGCCGATCCGATTTATTTAAAGCAAAAACATCAGCAATCTCCATCAAGCCGGCTTTCATCACCTGAATCGAATCTCCACTTTCAGGTACTAAGACCACGACAATGGTTTGGGCTAGTCCCAAAATCTCAAGTTCCGTCTGACCGACCCCTGCAGTTTCGACCAAAATCACGTCAAACCCCGCCGCGTCCAAAACTAAGACCACTTCTTTGGTCGCGTGAGAGAGGCCCCCTTGCTGACCTCGAGTGCCCAACGATCGAATATAGACGTTGGAATCTCCGGAGTGCTTCTGCATCCGAATGCGATCTCCGAGAATCGCCCCTCCCGTGAATGGACTGGACGGATCCACGGCCACCACCGCTACCCGCTTGCCCTGTGTCCTCAATTGCTCAAGCAAACAGTCCACGAGAGTCGATTTGCCAGCACCCGGCGGCCCTGTAATTCCCCAAATCTGAGCCCTTCCAGTCTTGGGATAAATTTCCATCATGATTTCAGCTAGATCCGAATCTCGATTTTCAACTTTTGTAATCAATCGAGCTAATGAAAGGCGATGTCCTTGGAGCATGTCTTGGACTAATTTCATGGTTTATCATTCCCAGGAAAATTCCGATATTTCAATATGGAATCTGACTTTGACACGTTGCTCAGAGGAGTGATGGCTCTGGCCATTTTAAGCCTCATCCCGGTTGTGATATTCGCTCTTTGGCTCGACCACTTCGAAAAACGACTTCGAAATTTACTGATCAAAAACCCCAATTTTGAGAGAGAACCGGAACTTGAAAAGGTCCGATTCTTCAGCTTACTGGTCTTGCTTTTTCAATTTACCCTTTTTCTTGGCGCTGACGAAATTCGCGGAGCGCTCGCTCTGGTTTGCGATTTGATTCTCGTTCTCGGTGCAAGTACACAACTCGCACTTCAACTCAGGGCTGAAAAACAACTTCAAAAAGATCAGCCCGGCTCTGAATCCGTCCTGGCAATCACCCTCAAGATGGTGCGTTCCTGGATCCTCGCCGCAACGGTATGCGGCCTTCTTTCGATTTTTGGTATTCTCTTTACTCGCTGGATCGTCACGAACCAACGCCTTCCCGAAGTCATCGGAACCCTCCTTTTAATCTTGGGAGGCGTCGGTGGCATGGGTTGTGGCATCCTGCTGAACTTTGCGCTTGTGCCCTACCACATTCTCAAAATCTTCCCTGCCTCCCCCATGAGTGGCCTTCCCGTCGCAAAAATGATCCAAGACCTTTTTGAACTTCATCAAACGGCTACCCCAAGGCTCTGGATGATCGAGCTAAAAAAATTTCGTCTCATTGATTTAGCGATTGCAGGCCTGAGCTCTGGCCGAGGGCCTTTCAAATATGCATTATTCATTTCTCAATTCGCACTCAACTCCGTCAATGAAGCAGAACTCAAAGCTCTACTCCTGGTAGAAATCGGGCACGTCAAACTCCAACATCAAAGAAAGCGGCTTACATTAGTTTCTGGTTTAATTCTCAATAGTCTCACCTTTGCGATCCTTGTGACACTTTGGGCGGAGCAAACGTATCCCGGTAAAGGTGGCTACGACTTTTTAGGCACCACGTTAGGATTCATTTTTTTTGTCACTTCTATCAAATGGATTTCGCTTCAGAAAGAAACCCAGGAATTTGAAGCCGATGCCTATGCTCTCGATCACCTCAACCTCGACTTCGAAGTCCTCAGCAACGCACTCAGAAAACTAGACTATTTCTCTGTTAAAAATATTCAATCTGACAATGGAGAAAAAACTCCCCTCATGGGCTTTCCCGAGACTGAAAGAAGAATTTTCCTACTCAATGCTTACCTGATCAAAAAAGAGAAACAAGCGGCCACTCATTCAGACGATCTTGCAGCGTAACCTGCTCACTGCGCGGAACGCATTTCCAAATCTCGATCCATTTAGCTAAAATCTCTCTCCGCTTGTAATCAAAGTGCCTCACGATCGCACAGCTCGCTGCATCAAAGTGAGGCGACTCGGAGTAACGATTATCCGTTACAAAAAGCACTGGTCGCTTCAATTTCGGCCAGAGGGGCCCCTGACCAGTAGCCACGTCTAAATGAGGCCACTCATTTTTTTCCTTCGCTTCGAGCGGAATCAACGTCACCTGCGACAGCCCCGCCAAATGAAAAGCTGCTTGAGAGGCGGTCTGATATCGGGAACCCACGACCGGCAGTGCTAGATCCTCGGGTGATAAACTCGAGCTCATCCAAGTCGGAAGCTCAGACCACCCATAAAAATCATTAGTCACGTCCCAGGTCGGCTGATATCGGGCGTCCACCCAATTCGGGATCACAGCACCCATCCACGGCCAGTGAGAAGTCCAGGCAATCAACACCGTAAAAGCTATCCCATAAGCCACTTGAAGACGGCCCCATCGGGTTTTTGTCTGTCCATAGAATACAGCGAATCCAAGAAGGACCGGCCACCAAACAATAAACGCCCAATGAGGTTTGTAAGCAGCGAATAAAGGCTGCACGCAAAAAATGCATGCAGCGGGAGCAACCCACACTAAAACGTAGCGGCCCCATTTCGGCATCGCTGTACGCGAAAATATACAACTTTTGACGCCAGCCCAGAAAAATCCAATCACCACAGGCCCTGCAAAAACAGCCTCCACGAGCCAAAACTTAAACCACCGCACAAACGAAATCGATTCGCCCCCATGACGGTCGCGAATTTGGTAAAGTATCGAAGCCCACTCATTCTGCGCATTCCACAATAGGACCGGTGTCACTCCTAAAAGCAATCCTGCGCCTAGCCACTTCAAAGCACTGATTCTTCGATTGCGGGGAGCCCACAACCCAAGGCAAACTACCATCGACAGTACGGATAAAACGCCAGAATATTTCGACAGGACCAATAAGCCAGATGCCACCCCGAGCAGCCACCGATCCCGAATCGAATCTCGCTCAAAGCAAATGCGCCAAACGGTGACAAACCCAACCGTCCAACCTAAGAAGAGTGGGATATCAGGCACCATCATCCAACCCAGGCCGAAAAGCCCCACAAACGATCCCAAAATCCACGGAATCAGGCTGGAGCGGGCTCGCCCGATCAGCCGCTCGTCAACCCAAGCCAGACCGAGAGCAAATACAGCACCCATCGCTAATACCGCTGGCAAGCGCACGAGCAAAACAGAGTGCGACCCAAACGCCCAGCCTAGAATTTTTTGAAACCCTCCGATGAGCCAAGCTACTGCGGGCGGATGAAAAGCATAACCCAAGGCTGGCCGTTGAGCCAACACCCAGTAGTAGGCTTCGTCATCGCTGATGCCGAGCGAGCCGGCCTGCAGGGCCAGGCCCACTAAGAGAATCCAGGGAGCGATTCGATCCTGGGCCGAAAATTTGCCCTTAACCTCCCGATCGAGATCCTGAGACATCAACGCCCTCAAGCTTTCCAGATTCATATTTCGGAACTGAAAAATGGATCATCTTGCGAATTCCCAAACTAAATTTCTTCCAATAAAGAGCCGCTTTTTTAGGGTCGGCCGAAGGCAATTCTAGAGTGACCGTTGGAATACCTAATTCCCTTCCAGCATAATTCCCTAATGACCCGGGATAGAATCCGCCCGAAATAGCATTGAGAGCTTTCTTTAACCTTTCGCAACTTTTAGCATAATCCGTGGGAAACTTTTCTAGGGTGAGCTGACTAGGACCGTCGTAGTCTAAAAAATTCAGTGGTGAATGCACCGACAAGATTTTTTTAGGTCTTATTTTTCTAATCAAATCTTCCTGAAATTTCGTTTCAGGCTCGGAACTCGGCGCATTGCCGGGGAAACGACGAGGATCTGACTTAAATCGTTTTTTCCAGGCAGATAAAGCTTTTGCTGACCAGTCCTCAGTCGTAAAATTACGATTCACATCCACGCCCCGAGCATTCATGCGGGTCCTTGGCCTACTCAAGAACCCGTCTGGATTCACTAAGGGAGCGACGACCACCTTCATGTCAACGAGCTCCGCCTCACGGTCTTTTAACCAATGAGCCAACTCAAGGGCGACATAAAAAGGAGTAATCTCGTCACCGTGTACCGTCGCAAAAATCAGAGTTGAATTTTCAGCCTTAAGATTACCAAACTCGGCATACACTAAAGGCCGGCCTTGCACCGAGACCCCGCCCGTCTTCCATTCTAAACCCTGACAGGGACTCACGCCCCACTTTAAGCCTGCAAGAGATTCTCCGACTTCTTGACACCATTTCTCTAATGGTCCCGATTGAGGGGGAATCGGGCTTGCCTGAGCAAGTACCAAAAAGGAAATAACCAAAAGAACGAATCCTGCGAAGCCTTTTTGCAAACTTTTGCTCCCCACTGATCTTACTTCTTCCTGATGGATTTGCGATGCGACAAAAACCATTTTACCCCAAACAGCATGACGACGAAAACAATCGTAAGCGCTACTCCGTGTTCCACCTTCCTAATTTCTCGCAAAACTCCGTCGATTTCATCTCCAAAATAGAAGACAACCCCGACAATAAGGGGCACGCTCAAGAGAGCAGCCAATCCGTCATAAAACAAAAAAATTCGATAAGGCAGATGGAGTGTCCCAGAGAAGAAAAAAATCGGTGCCCTGAGTCCTGGCATAAAACGGGCCGCAAAAATGACCTTATTGCCTTGCTTATGAAATTTTGTACGCACCTCAGAGAGGCGTTCTTCGCTCAAAAACTCGCGGAACGGCCAACGCCGGGTCAATTTTTTCCCTACCGTGGCGCCCAATCCAAAGACAATAGAATCCCCGACCATCACCCCAGCGTAACAAACTAAAACCATCAACCACAGGTCAGTCAGCCCCCAGTAGGAGACCATACCGGCAACCACGAGAGTCACATCTTCAGGTAAGGGCAGACCCAATCCGCAAGCAAGCAAAATACCAAAAATCAAAAAATAGGGCATGGGTCCATACAAATTGAGAATAATATCGAGTAGTTTGTCCATTTTGGGTCTCTTTTACTTAGTCTATAGCAGATCTCCAAGCGTTCTTCTCGACAAATTCCTCCGCCCCCTCGCTCTACTCCATGCACACCTCGAGGATGGCCAACATTGTGGTGCTTATTCATTCTCATTTTTAAGAACCTGATTCAACGGGTGAAGTCGACTATAATCCGCTAAGAGCATCCCCAAATCGACGTGCGTGTATCTTTGGGTCGTTGAAAGTCGGGCATGCCCTAACAACTCTTGAATCGTTCTTAAATCCGCTCCACTCGAAAGCAAATGGGTTGCAAAACTATGTCTGAGACCGTGAGGGGAGATCAACTTGACGCTAGCACTCCGAATCAACTGTTTTGCGAGAATTCGACCTACACTTCGAGTGCTGAGACGTGTCTTTTGAAAGTTCACAAAAAGCGGGTCAGCAACTCCTGGATTGCCACGGGCTTCCAGATATACCTTTATCGCAGACACTGCAGCACTCCCCACCGGACACATTCTTTCTCGCGAACCTTTTCCTAAAATACGCACCCAACCGGTTGATCCATTTAAGTCTCCGCAGTTTAAACTCACGGTTTCCGCTACTCTGAGCCCTGCACCATACATCAACTCAATCAGAGCACGATCCCTTTTTCCCAAAAACGTAGACACATCCGGGGCCTCAAGCAGAGCAGACATTTCGAATACCCCCAAAAAATTCGGCAGTTGCCTCTGCGTTTTAGGTTGCGCCATCAAGAACACGAACTGCCGATCGAGCCAGCCCCGACTCCTCAAGAAACGGAAGAACGACCGAATCGCAGAAATACGGCGACTTATGGAGACTCGCTCATGAGTCTCATGGAGACCCGACAGGTAAGCTCGAACGACCTGCACATTCACTCTTTCCTCAAGAGCCTCAATGGTGTCTACACCTTGTTGCAGTGCAAGCTGACTCAACCAATGATTTAAGTCACTCCGATAGGCTCTCAAAGTGTGTTGACTCAAGTTCCGATTCCAACTCAAGTGTTCTAAATAAAACTCCAACGCATCCGTCACATACATATCGCCCCCCCTCTCCTTCAATTCCTGCGGGTTCTATGATATCCAACTCTCCATGACGAGTCTACGAGTCCATGTTGTTGGCGGCGGTCTTGCCGGAAGCGAAGCCGCGTATTTTCTTGCAGAGAAAGGGATATCCGTTTTTCTTCACGAAATGCGTCCTCAAAAAATGACAGAAGCTCATCAGACGGGGGCCTGTGCCGAGCTGGTTTGTAGTAACTCACTCAAATCCCTAGTTCCCCACTCTGCACCCGGGATTTTAAAATCCGAAATGCGACAGCTCAACTCACTCATCTTGCGCTGCGCAGCAGAATCAGCTGTCCCAGGCGGTGAAGCCCTAGCGGTCGACCGCAATCTTTTCGCTGATCACGTCTCTCAAGCCCTTAAAAAACACCCCAAAATCACGTTCGTTCCCGGAGAAGTCACGAAACCTTTTCAGGACGACATTACTCTTTTCGCAACTGGCCCCCTGACTTCTGAAAGCCTGGGTTCGTGGCTTGCCAAAGCCACTCAAAGCGAGGACCTTTACTTTTACGACGCCATCGCTCCGATTGTCGACACGAAGTCAATCGATATGGAATCAGCTTTTTTAGCAAATCGTTATGACAAGGGAGAAGAGGAGGCTTACCTCAATTGTCCTTTCTCAGAAAGCGAGTACCAAGTCTTCATCGATGCCTTACTTGCAGGAGAAAAAGTTCCGCCAAAACCTTTCGAAAAAGAAAAATTCTTTCAAGGATGCCAACCGATTGAAGCCATAGCGAGTACCGGCCGCGAAAGTCTCAGGTTTGGACCCATGAAACCGGTAGGATTGATTGATCCGAAAACAGGAAAAAGGCCGCACGCAGTGGTTCAACTCCGCCCCGAAAATCTCGCCAAAACAGCCTATAACCTGGTGGGTTTTCAAACTAAACTCAAGTATGGAGAGCAATCGAAAATTTTCCGACTTATTCCTGCTCTTCGTCAGGCGGAGTTTCTAAGACTAGGCTCTATTCATCGAAACACCTATGTCTGCTCACCCAAAGTACTGAACGCTGATCTCTCCCTCAGAGGCCACCCCAGGGTTTATTTAGCCGGCCAGGTAACCGGAGTCGAAGGCTATTTAGAATCAGCCGCCTGCGGTTTGCTCTCAGCAAGTTTCATCTTACAGCGCCTCCTCAAACAACCGCATCAGGCCCCACCCATGAATACTGCCATGGGAGCACTCCTCAGGCACATCACCGGCAAAAACCCAGACCACTTTGAACCATCTAATATTCATTTCGGGCTCTTTGACCCTCATTTTTTTCAAAATATGTCTGGCCTCAAAAAAGACGAACTCCGTCATTCAATGGCGATTCAAGCTGTGCAGAACTTCACCCATTGGAGAATCGAAACAGAAATGAACAGGAAAAAAATCCATGGAATCTAACATGAGACGCTTTCTGAGTCCTTTTTTAGTCGCCGTTGCCGCATTTTTATGGGCGACGGATGCTCTCATTCGATATCCTACCATCGAGCATATTGATCCCACCGTGATCGTATTCATCGAACATTTGCTAGCGATCTTAATTCTGCTTCCATGGCTCTATCTGAAGGGACCCAAGCCAATTTTTTCTTTAACCCCCAAAGAGTGGATCGCTGCTGCTGTCTCGGGCATTGGGGGCTCAGCAATCGCCACCGTATTTTTTACAGCTAGCTTTTTGTACATCAACCCATCCGTTGCTGTCCTTCTTCAAAAATTACAGCCTGTTATTGTTGTGCTCATTGCCTACGCTGTACTCGGGGAAAGGCCCGAAAGGAAATTTTACATTTGGGGTACCGTAGCTATAGGCGCCGGTATTATTTTAAGCTTTCCCGATTTAGACTTTCGTGCCCTGCACGGCGGCCTCGACTTGTACTCGCGGGGTATTCATTACGCCCTGGGTGCTGCCCTCCTCTGGGCAGGTGCGACGGTCTCTGGAAAAATCCTACTCCACAAAACTCACCCGACTTTGGCTACATTTTGGAGATTCTTTTTTGGGTTTTTGGCGCTCCTGGTTTTACTGTTTCTCTCGGAGAGCCCTCTGCAGTTCGCTCAACTCCAAAACACAGCAACCTTAAGCTCTATTCTTTATATGAGCCTCATTCCAGGGCTGTTGG
>CAINWE010000457.1 GCA_903854365.1 Oligoflexia bacterium | reverse complement strand
TGGCCATCGCCCGGGCGCTGTGCATGGAACCCAAGGCGATGCTGTTCGATGAGCCGACCTCGGCGCTGGACCCGGAAATGGTCAAGGAAGTGCTGGATACCATGGTCGGGCTGGCGGCGGACGGCATGACCATGATCTGCGTCACGCATGAAATGGGCTTCGCGCGTCAGGTTGCCGACCGGGTGATTTTCATGGCCAATGGCGAACTGGTCGAGCAGGCTCCGCCGGAGGTGTTTTTCCGCAATCCCACCCAGCAGCGCACGCGCGACTTCCTCGGGCAAATCCTCGCCCAACATTGATATCGCCCAACATTGCGATTGCCTGGAGTTTTGCATGCGCCGCCTGATCTATGTGCTGAACGGCCCCAACCTCAACCTGCTCGGCAAGCGCCAGCCGCATATTTACGGCCATGAAACCCTGGCCGATGTGGAAGCCGCCTGCCGCGCCACCGCCAGCGGGCTGGGACTCGATCTGCGGTTCCATCAGTCCAACCGCGAATACGAAATCATCGACTGGGTGCACGAAGCGCGGGAGGATGCATCCGGCATCGTCATCAACCCCGCCGCCTTCACCCATACGTCGGTGGCGATCCTCGATGCGCTGAACACCTGCGAGTTCCCGATTTTTGAAGTGCATATCTCCAACGTGCATAAGCGGGAGGAATTCCGCCACCACTCCTTCGTCTCCGGCCGCGCCGATGGCGTCATCGCCGGCTTCGGCACCCAGGGCTACACGCTGGCCATTCAGCGCCTGGCCACCCTGATCGCCGCCCAGCCTTGAGCGGGCGCGGCGGCATCCGCCTGGCCGTCCAGGGCGTCGGCCTGATCGGGCGGCGCCATGCCGAACACATCGCCGCCTGCCCGCAGGCGGTGCTGCATGCGCTGGTCGATCCGTCGCCAGCCGCGGCGGCGGTCGCCGCCGAATTTGGCGTGCCGCATTATCCGGGTTTCGAGGATATGTGCGCCGCCGGCCGGCCCGATGGCGTGGTGATCGCCACCCCGAACCAGTTGCACGTCGCGCATGGTCTGGACTGCGTGCGCGCCGGCATTGCCGCGCTGGTGGAAAAGCCCATCGCCGACGATATCGCGGGCGCGACGGTGCTGGTGGAAACGGCAGAGCGTGCTGGCGTGCCGCTGCTGGTCGGCCATCACCGCCGCTACAACCCGATGATCCAGCACGCCAAGGCGATGTTGGATGCCGGCCGCATCGGCCGTCTGGTCGCGGTGCACGGGTTTTTCTGGCTGATGAAGCCGGATGACTATTTCAACGCCCCCTGGCGCCGCGCCCCCGGCGCCGGCCCGGTGCTGCTGAACCTGATCCACGATATCGACCTGCTGCGCTATCTCTGCGGCGAAATCACCAGCGTGCAGGCGATGGCGGCCAACGCGGTGCGCGGTTTCGCGGTGGAAGATACCGCCGCCATCCTGCTGCGCTTCGCCAATGGCGCGCTCGGCACCGTCACCGTGTCCGATACCGTGGTGGCGCCGTGGAGTTGGGAGCAGACCACCGGGGAAAACCCGATTTACCCGCACACCGATCAGGCCTGTTACCACCTCGCCGGCACCCATGGCGCGCTGGCGGTGCCCAAGCTCGATCTGTGGCGCAACCCGGTGGCGCGCGGCTGGTGGGAGGCGTTTGAGGTAGAGCGCGCCACCGTGCCGCCCGCCGACCCGCTGCAACACAGTTGTGGTTGGGGGGTGCTGGAATGAAGGTCTTGCTGGGGGCTTTTTTCTTCATTTGATGAAGAATTCCCTCTTCGGTAGCGACAATGAACTTTTGAACGGGGCTCGAAATGACGTGGCTCAATAACGCAGATGTACTGCCGACGATTTCAGCTCGTTCCAGGAGAGAGGGTTCGCATTCTGGATGAGCGATGAGCTGTGCGTCAGGGTGTTGCGTCTTCAATTCTATGATCTTTCGCTCAGAAAAGGTCTCGTGAACAATGCAGGTGCCCTGCCAGAGAACGAGATTGCGCCCAGTTTTTTTTGCGACATAAGCGCCTAGATTTCTATCGGGCGCAAAGATAATTCCCCGGTCTGCGGGAATCTTTTCAACAATCTTAATTGCATTTGAACTCGTGCAGATGACGTCGCTCTGAGCTTTGATTTCGGCTGAGCAGTTAATGTACGACACTACCCAGTGGTCCGGGTATTTTGCTCGAAATCGGGCGAAGGCCGCTGGAGGACAGCTATCCGAAAGCGAGCAGCCAGCGCGAAGGTCAGGGAGGACTACTTTACGGGAAGGATTGAGGATTTTAGCTCCTTCTGCCATAAAGTGGACTCCAGCAAAGAGAATCAGCTCGGCCGTTGAGTTTTGTGCTGCTCGTGCCAGTTCTAAACTGTCACCTACGAAGTCTGCAATGTCTTGGATGTCTGGCTCTTGGTAATAGTGTGCGAGAATGACGGCGTTTTTTGCCTTTTTGAGTCGGTTGATTTCGGCGAATAAATCCAAATCTACGGCATTTCTTAAAGTCGGTCCCATGTTGTTTATCTAACTGTTTTGCTTATTTCTGGCAACTCACTTGCTGGCGCTGTAGAGTATGGTCTATCAATGAATAAAAGGAGTAGGTGAGGATGTTGCAAAAGGCAGAATGGGGTATCCAAAAACTATTATCCTGGGTTGGATTCACGGTGAGATCTGAGGTACAAGAGAGTCCTATGAAGGTGATTAAAAAGGGACCAGCAATGCGGGTGATTTTCTTTTATCCGGGCGAGGAAGGTACCTATGTCGATCATGCAGATGTCATTCTTTATGAGAATGGTATCGTTCATATTTCATCGAATCAGGAAGAAACCACCACGCACCTTCAAAATTGCGAAATCCTTTGGAGATTTGAGACCGATTCTGACGAGCGAGTCAATAAGGTGAGGTTACTGAAACCCAAATCGGATGCTCGCCCTCCCGAAGAAGGGGTGGTGCCGCATTCTGAGCCTAAATTGGAGTCGATTCCTGGCAAGAGTGGTGCTTCGAAGAATAAGAACCCGGACTGGATTGATTAAGTTGGTATGAGGCCGTCGGGAGTTGAGCGGCACTGGTTATTTGGGCTATTACTGGTTTTTTTTCTCTCCTGGGCGGCTCGATCGTTATTTTTTCCTTCTCTCTTGCATTCGGACTTGCCGCACCCTGGGGTGGTGGCAAGTTCAGTTCCTGAGTTAACCGTTTCAACTTATCGAACCTTCACGAGTCCATCGGGGTTGGGGCCGGTGCTTTTCCCTCTTTTTGAGAAGCAATGTCAGTGTCGAGTGCGAGTGCTGAGCTTGGACGATGGGGGCGCCATTGTCGCCCGTCTTGAAATGGATCGCCGAAGAGGAAAAGTGAGCACTCAAGTGGTTTTAGGGCTCGATCAGTATCTCTGGGAGCGTGCAAAGCCGTACTTAGAGAACGAGGGTGAATGGGTTCCACAAGGTTATGCTCGGATTGAGTCTGGCTTAAAGTTAGCACCAGGATTTTTACCTTACGATTATGGAGTGCTCTCTTTAATTGTAGATCAGAAGGCTCTTGAAGAAAAAGGCCTGACCATCCCTCGCTCGCTCTTTGATTTGCTGAATGTAGGTTGGAAACGGCATCTGCTGCTTCAGGATCCAAGAACCTCGACACCGGGTTTAACTTTTCTCCTTTATACTCGAGCCGTTTTGGGTGAGTCCAATCAGGCTTACTGGAAGAAGCTGCAGCCTCAATGGCTCACGCTGGCTCCAAGTTGGGGCTCCTCCTACAATTTATTTTTAAAAGGTGAGGCTCCTGCAGTGTGGAGCTATCTGACAAGTCAAGCCTATCATGAGGCCCATGGACAGGGTTCTCGGTATCGTGCCGCCCTTTTTCAGGAAGGGCAACCGCTGCAAGTGGAGGGTGCTGCCTTGGTTCGAGGTGCTTTTGCAACAGAAGACCAAAGAAAGCTGGCCCATTCGTTTCTCGAGTTTCTCGTTTCTCCAGAAATTCAAAAACAGATTCCCCATCAAACTTGGATGATGCCGGTTTTGAAGGGGCTTGAACTTCCCGCGGACTACCTGAGGCTACCGAAGCCCAGTCGGATGATTTGGCCGGAGCGTAATCCCGAGTTTGTGCGGCAGCATTTGGAGACTTGGCGCCTGGGTATGGCGATGGAGAGGCTTGATCCGTGAGGAAGTTCGTCGTATGAGGCTTTGCTTTTCTACGCGTGGAAATGAAGGTATTGCGGCGACTCCTCGCCCCAACTTTGACGCTGGAGCAGTCTGGGTCTGTTTGGCGGGATTGTGGAGTTTTGGGTTTTGGATCCTGGGTGTGGCAGTTCCGATTGGATCGATTCTGGCTGAAGGGGGTGAGTACCTGAAGTGGGGGCAGCTCTTTGATCCCGTTGTGATGGCCGTGCTTGCTGCGACCCTCAAGCAGGTGTTTTGGAGTACTTTTTTTGCTGGAGGCCTTGGGTTAATTCTCGGACTCATGTTGGGGCAGGTCGCTCGAGCAAGTCAGAGTTCTCGTTTTCTTTTCGTTTTCTCTCTCCCTATGGTGGTGCCAACCGTGGTCGCTGGTCTGGGTTGGTTGATTTGGATGGGTCGCTCTGGATTGCTGACCCGACTGGGC
Organism: Oligoflexia bacterium; assembly: GCA_903854365.1. Taxonomy (GTDB): domain Bacteria; phylum Bdellovibrionota; class UBA1018; order UBA1018; family UBA1018; genus CAINWE01. Next base: position 10,792 of record CAINWE010000457.1, on the reverse strand, counting down.
GTTCATTTCGACTGGGCCTATCGCTTTGAGGCGGTTATCCTGGCTCATGCTTTTTATAATATTCCTTGGGTCACGTTGGGCGTAGCTCAGGCGAGGCGTTCTGTCCCGGAGGATCAACTCGATGCGCTGAGTACTCTGGGTGCTGATCGATGGAGTGTTTGGCAGTATGGGATTTGGCCGCAGGTCAGGTGGGCCTGGGGGACTGCTTGTGCTCAAGTGATGGGATTTTGTACCGTGAGCTTTGCGCTCGTGTTGGTTCTCGGGGGAGGACCCCCCGTGCAGACCTTGGAGACTGAAGTGTTTTCTCGATTACGGTCGGGCGGGGTCGATTGGTCAGGAGCGCTTGCATGTGCCCTGTGGGAGTTTGTGTTGACTTTAGTGCCCTGGTTTTTGGTGCTTTTTTTTCAAACTCGGGAGCAAATTCAACTTTCTCAAAAAGCAGTGGCTCGAGAGCCGCAGGGTGATGCCCGGGTGAGTGTTGGGGGGAGTTGGGTGATCCTGTGTTTGGGGCTGTTTTTCCTTTTACCCTATTTTGGGGTTTATGCCGTGTCTTGGGGAGCTCTGCCAAAGTTATTGCAGTCGTCAGAAATCGCCCGGGCATTTCAATTCTCATTTTCGTTGGCTATTTGGACTAGTACTCTTACGATTCTGACTACGTTGGCGGCTTTGATTTTTTTGTTTCACTCAAAAATTTCTGCTCAAACTCGTGGCATTCTTGGGTTTTTGTTTGCCTTACCGAGCGGCGTATCGGTCATTGTTTTAGGATTGGGCGTAGGGATAGCCTATGGACGGTGGATTGACCCGTTTGAGGGCAGTCCTGCGGCAATGATCCTCCTCCAGATGACCTTATTTTCGCCTTTATCAATGCGAACTCTTTGGCCAGTGGCTTCGTGTCCGGACCTTCGGTCAATTGAGGTGGCAGGGTCATTGGGAGCCTCTCCTTTCTCTGCTTGGTGGGTAGTTGAGTGGCCGCGGTGGAGGGGACCGCTCATCGTTGCTTGGGGAACTGTCTTCGGGGCCGTGTTAGGTGAGGTGGGAGCAGTGAGTTTATTTGCGAGCGAAAAATGGGTCACACTCCCGGGATTGATCTCTCAATCGATGCTGCATTACCGGTTCGATGATGCCCAAGTCCTTGCAGGGCTTCTTTTGGCTTTGAGTCTCCTATCGACCTTGGGCGCGGTGGCTTGGGGACGTCGGATGGAGCGCAATTCTGGTGCAACTCCAGGGTGGTGAAAATGGGCTCCGTTCCGAAAAGGCGAGAGGTGTGTTAGAAGGCTCGCATCGAGAGAGGGAATTGGAGTTGGAGCCTAAGTTATCCGAGAGTTTGAGAGTCGAAGATCTTTGGGTCGATTTAGCAGATTTTAGCCTGAGGGCTGATTTTTTTGTCGACCCTGGGGAGAGGCTCGTTCTTTGGGGGCCAAGCGGGAGTGGCAAGTCTACCTTGCTGCGGGTGATTGCAGGTCTAGAAATCGCTGGTACCAAGAGAAGCGGTAAAATTTCCATGGGTCCGAGGGATATGACTTTGCTTCCTCCTCAGGCTCGACAAATTGGATTTGTATTTCAAGATCAGGTTTTGTTTCCCAATCTCAACGTTTTGGACAATGCCGTTTTTGGATTGAAAATGAAAGGCATGGCTCAAGAGCAGCGAGAAGCGGAAGGTCGCGCTTGGTTAGATCGGGTCGGTCTCGGACGGCGAGTTTATACTTCAGTGGATCAACTCTCCGTCGGTGAACGTCAAAGAGTGGCATTTATTCGAGCTTTAATCTGGAAGCCGCGCTTGATTTTGTTAGACGAGCCTTTCTCTGCGCTCGACCCCGCCATGCGTTCATCGATGCGAGCCGAACTTTTGGATCTCCATCAGTTGAGTCATGCGCCGATGATTTTGGTAACGCACGACCAAACCGACGTTGAAGCGATTGCTCAGGTGCAAATGGATTTGCATTTGGGGGGCGAATCTCGGGAACGCTGGGCGCGACGGGCTCAATCGCCAAGTTAAGATTCGTGGGTACAGCTTTTTCATTGAACCATGGAGCGAAAGCTGCAGAAAGTCCGAGAGTGGCGAGGACGCCGATGCCGGTTTGAGCGGTGTCTCCCAGAGGGGCGTGGATGCCGATGGACTTACCGAAGCCGTGAAAAAGGTAGAAACAGTAGGAGAGCGAGCCGAGATAAGTCATGGGACGAGCACTGAGCCATTTCCAGATTGAGTGAGCTTGGAGAAGGACCAATTGAATGATCAAAATACCTAGCAAAAGAGCTTGAAGGGAGAGACCCCAGGAGAGTCGAAAAGAATTTTCTCGTGTGCCTAAATACAGAAGGAGGCCCAGGGTAAGAAACGGTTCCGCGCCGGTTCTGGCAATCCAAGGGCGCAGGCGCTCAAAGAAAACTGCGCTTGCCAAAAGTCCAAAAAGGCATCCGAGAGCGAGAGCGTCAACTCTCGATTCGAAAGCGTTATAGAGGTACGGAAAAATTGCTAAACCTCTTCGGATGAGGAGGGTGCGGAGCATTACTGGGCCGATGATCAAGGAAAGCGTGATCCACATTAACGTTAGTTTTGATTTTTCTATGAAATATGAAAAACACAGCGGCCACAAAAGATAGAATTGAGCCAATAGCGAGATCGTCCAGTAGAGGGAAAATCCTTCAGTAGGGTGGTTAAAGATTGCATTGTAGTAATTCCCTACAAAGAGGATCATGCTGAGTACGTGTCCCCATTGAATTGGGGCGCCAATGAAATCTTTGATGATCACAGTCAGCAGCATCGCAAAAAAAAACGGTGGGAGAAGTTTTTGAGCGCGTCTCTTCCAAAAGCGCAGAAGGTCAATCGTACCCAATTGTTCCCATTCTCGAATGAGGAGACGGGTCACTGCGTAGCCGCTCAAAACTAAAAAGTAGAGGCTGCCATTGGCTCCCGCAAAGGTCCAGCCCATGTGACCCAAGAAGACAAAAATAGCAGCGAAGAAGCGCATTCCTTGGAGTGCGGGAGTCAAAAAAAGCGGATAACCCGGTGGGGGCTTCTGAGTTTGAATAGAGAGCTGCATGAATGACACCTCTTAAAATAAAGGATAAACAGCGCTGAGCATTCGGGTGACTCTGATGGATTCGAGAGGATAAGCAATGGAGGTGCCGTTTTATTTTTTAGTGAAAATTTTGAACCCGGGGCTTGCTGCGGCAACCCCTTTCGCGGTAACTGTGCCGAATCGAGTCCAATCGGGAATTCAATTGACCCCACTAGAATGGAGAAAATCATGTCTGCAACACCCAGTTTTAATCACCTGACCGCTCCCAAGCAAGGAGGAGTGATCACTATCCAGAACGGAAAATTGAACGTACCGGATCATCCGGTTATTCCATTTATTGAGGGCGATGGAACTGGACCGGATATTTGGCGAGCCTCCCAGCGAGTTTTTGATGCTGCAGTGGAGAAAGCCTATGGCGGCAAGCGAAAGATCGAGTGGTTCGAGGTCTACGCTGGCGAAAAGGCTTTCAAGAAATGGAATGATTGGCTGCCAGAAGACACCCTGACAGCACTGAGGCACTACTTGGTCTCCATTAAGGGACCTCTGACTACTCCGGTGGGCGGTGGCATTCGTTCGTTGAACGTTGCGCTTCGTCAAATGTTGGATCTTTATGTTTGCTTGCGTCCCGTGCGCTGGTTCAAGGGTGTGCCCTCGCCGGTGAAGCACCCCGAAAAAGTGGATATGGCAATTTTTCGGGAGAATACAGAAGACATCTATGCGGGTATTGAGTTCGAGGCTCAGACAGAACACGTGAAAAAAGTCCTCGAATTTTTAAAGGCTACCTTTCCGAAGGAGTTTTCCAAAATTCGGTTTCCTGAGAGCACTGCGATTGGAATTAAGCCCGTTTCTCGAGAGGGTACTGAGCGCTTGGTGCGGGCGGCAATTGAGTACGCGATTCGCGAAAAGAGAAAATCCCTGACGATCGTGCATAAGGGTAACATTATGAAATTTACCGAAGGGGGATTTCGAGGCTGGGCTTATGCTCTCGCAGAACGCGAGTTCGGCAGCCAGGTTTATACTTGGGAGCAGTGGGAAAAAACGAAGAAGTCCGCGGGCGAGGATGCAGCGAATGCTGAGCAGAAAGCAGCCATCTCTCAAGGTAAAGTGATCGTGAAAGACTCCATCGCAGATATTACTCTTCAGCAGGTTTTGACGCGTCCGGACGAATTCGATGTGATCGCAACCTTAAACCTGAACGGCGACTACCTGTCCGATGCACTTGCTGCGCAAGTGGGTGGAATTGGCATTGCGCCAGGGGGTAATGTCAACTACTTGACCGGTCATGCTGTATTTGAGGCGACTCATGGAACAGCGCCTAAATATGCTGACCTGGATAAAGTGAACCCGGGATCAGTCATTCTGTCCGGCGAAATGATGTTGCGGTACATGGGTTGGTCTGAGGCAGCTGATCTCATCATTCGGGGGATGGATGGTGCAATCGCCGCTAAAACGGTGACCTATGACTTTGCTCGGCTCATGAAGGAAGAAGCGGCCGGCGTTCAGGAAGTCAAATGCTCTGAGTTTGCCCAAGCGATCATTCGAGCTATGGGTTAGGTTTGAGGTGGGGGAGGGTCAAAAACCTCTGAGATTCGGCCATAGCTTTTTCCGGCAAGCCTAGAAATAGCGTGAAGCGGTTCGAGGAGGATTTTGCCTTCCCTGTACACCGATGGATCCACGTGAAAGAGTAAGATTTCCCCGATGACGATCGTGGAAGAGCCTGGGGTACCGTCTCCAATTTCATAGAGATGGATCGCCCGACATTCGAAGTGGATCATGGCTTCGGCAATCCTCATTGGTTTCACCCGCTGAGAGGGCAGAGCTGTAAGTCCCGCCATTTTCATTTCGTCTATGCCATGAGGATGGGGTGCCGAAGTTTGATCGACCGCGTCGACTAACCATTCTCCCACGCTGTTTACTACGAATTCTTTCGTGGTCTCAATATTTTTTAAGGTGTCTTTTTTGGATCCGTCGGAGTTCCTCGCAACGGAGATCATGATGGCGGGAGGATTGCTTGAGACTCCGTTAAAGAAACTAAAGGGCGCGAGGTTTCCGATTCCTTGTGAGCTTTGGGTGCTGACCATCGCGATGGGCCTCGGAACGATTGAGCCGATCAGAAGCTGGTAGGCAGCTTTGGTTCCGATGATCTTGGGATCCAGTACAAGTGGAGATGGGTTTTGTTTGCGGCTCTGGGGAAATGGCCTCATGAGGTGCCTCTATTTTCTTTGCTAAGTGTTTTAGAAAAAAATCAAAAGTCGGATTGGGAAGAGCGAAGGCGTGTTTGGACGTGACTAAAACCACGAGAACGTTGACCTGAAGCCAAGTCAGAATCAATTGCATGATTTTCCCCCCAGACGCGATCAACAGAGTGACACGATGATCTTGCATGAACAAGGAAAAAGAAAAAGATGTTGCTGAGATTTTCGCTGAAGTTTAATTGGTTTTGGCCTATACTGCGTCAGACTCTATTGTAACATTAAACTCGACGTCATCCTGGCTGATTTAGGCAAGGTCAAGTTGAGTCTTTATCAATGCATTCGTTCTTTAATTTTTAAAGCTTCTAGAACATGAGTTCGGAATCTTTTCAATTGACGAAAGACACGAGGAGGTAACGTCATGCGTCGACCAAAAATTTCCGTGATTGGTGCTGGATTTGTAGGCTCCACCTGCGCTCACTGGGCTGCTTCTAAGGAGCTTGGAGATGTCGTACTGATCGATATTAATGGAGATGCTGCGCAGGGGAAGGCGCTCGATCTTTTTGAGGCATCTCCTGTAGAAGGTTTTGATTCGAAGATTGTGGGCGGTAGTGACTATTCACTGACTGCGGATTCAGATGTGGTCATTATTACCGCAGGATTGCCTCGCAAGCCTGGTATGAGTCGAGATGATTTGCTTTCGACGAATGCAAAAATTGTGAAAGAGTGTGCGACTCAAGTTGCAAAGTATTCGCCCCATTCCGTTTTGATTGTGGTGAGTAACCCGTTGGATGCGATGTGTCATGTCGCTATGAACGCTTCTCAGTTTCCTCGCGAGCGAGTTCTTGGAATGGCGGGGGTCTTAGATGGAGCGCGTTTTAGAAGTTTCATTGCCATGGAATTAGGGGTGAGCGTCGAGGATGTTCAGGCTTTCGTTTTTGGCGGTCATGGAGACACGATGGTTCCAATGCCTCGTTACGTGAGTGTGGGCGGCATTCCTCTCCAACAGCTTCTTTCTGAGGATAGGATTGCGGCAATCGTTGACCGCACCCGCAAAGGGGGCGCTGAGATTGTGAATCTTCTGAAGACCGGTTCTGCTTATTACGCTCCTGCAGCAAGTGCAGTGCAGATGGCCGAAGCTATTATTCGAGACAAGAAACGATTTCTGCCTTGTGCTGTTTTTCTCAAGGGAGAGTATGGTGTTCAGGACTTGTTTTGTGGCGTAGTGGCCAAACTGGGTGCTCAAGGCTTAGAGGGTGTTCCAGCTCTCGAGTTAAATGCCCAAGAGAAGAACATGTTTGAAAAATCCGCAGCAGCCGTAAAAGAGTTGGTTGATGCGATGGCAAAATTGGGGGTTTAATCATGAATATTCATGAATATCAGGCAAAACAGCTCCTGAAAAAGTATGGGGTCCGGGTCCCAGAAGGGCGCCTCGTCGATGAGGGTTCTGATCTGGAATCTCGCGCTAAGAAGGCTGCTGAGGATTTGGCTCGCGAGCGTGGCAATGCCGTATGGGTTGTAAAGGCCCAGATTCATGCCGGCGGAAGAGGCAAAGCAGGTGGCGTGAAGGTTTGCAAGGATGTGGCTGGGGTGCAGGCTGGTGCAAAAGAGATTGTGGGCAAGACTCTAGTGACCCCTCAAACCGGTGCACAAGGGAAGAAAGTTCACAAAGTTTGGATCGAAGAAGGCTCTGCGATTGCTCGGGAGCTCTACTTGGGATTGGTGATTGATCGCGCGATTTCTCAGGTCGTCATGATGGCGTCTACTGAGGGTGGCATGGAGATCGAAGAAGTAGCCGCGCATCATCCGGAGAAAATTTTCAAGGTTTCCATTGATCCAACGACAGGATACCAGCCCTTCCACGGTAGGAAGCTCGCCGAATTTCTTGGGCTGTCTGCCGAGCAAACTAAAGAAGCGGTCGGCTTCTTCGGTGGGATTTATCGGTGTTTTATGGAGTCCGATTGCTCCTTAGTTGAAATTAATCCGATGATTGTGACTCAGCAAGGGCAGTTGGCTGCGCTCGATGCTAAATTTAATTTTGATGACAATGCCTTATTTCGTCATCCGGATATTGTGGCCATGCGGGATCTTCTCGAGGAGAATCCCCAGGATGTGGAAGCTTCCAAGTTCGAATTGGCTTATATCGCACTGGATGGAACGATCGGCTGCTTAGTGAATGGTGCTGGTCTTGCCATGGCGACTATGGATATCATCAAGCTTCATGGCGGAGAGCCTGCGAATTTTCTAGACGTTGGAGGAGGCGCCTCAAAGGAGAAAGTGGCTCACGCGTTTAAGATTATTTTGAAGGATCCCAAGGTAAAGGCGATTCTCGTCAATATCTTTGGTGGCATCATGAAGTGTGACGTGATTGCAGATGGCATTATCGCCGCTGCTAAGGAGCTCCAGCTTCAGGTGCCTCTCGTCGTCCGGCTTGAGGGGACGAATGTGGAAAAAGGGAAAGAGATTTTGGCTCAATCTGGTTTAAAAATTATTCCGGCGGACGGCTTGACGGATGCTGCTAAAAAAGTAGTAGCCGCTTCAAAGGGAAAATAACTCAAGCGAGTTGACGAGGAGTCCTATGTCTATTTGGGTAAATCAACAAACCAAACTTTTGGTGCAAGGAATTACAGGTTCTCAGGGTAGTTTTCACGCGAAGGGGTGTCAGGAGTATGGCACATCTGTTGTGGGTGGCGTGACCCCAGGTCGCGGAGGCCAGGTCCATGAGGGCTTTCCAGTTTTTAATACGGTAGGTGAGGCGGTAAAAAAGACTGGTGCAAATGCGACCATGATTTTCGTTCCGCCTCCTGCTGCTGCGGATGCAATTTGCGAGGCTGCAGATGCAGGAATTTCTTTAATTGTTTGTATTACGGAAGGAATTCCAGTTCGTGATATGATGACTACCAAAAAGTACTTGGCGTCAACCCGCTCTCGCTTGATCGGGCCGAACTGCCCAGGGATTATTACGCCTGGCCAATGTAAGATTGGGATTATGCCAGGTCGAATTCATAAAGCTGGTAATATCGGCGTGGTTTCTCGTTCGGGCACTTTGACTTACGAGGCAGTTTTTCAGCTCACCCAGTTGGGGATTGGTCAGAGTACCTGCGTGGGTATTGGTGGTGATCCGATTAATGGTACCCATTTTATCGATGTTTTAGAGGCTTTTAATCGTGATCCAGATACCCATGGGGTCATCATGATTGGAGAAATCGGGGGCTCTGCGGAGGAAGAAGCGGCCGAGTACATTAAACGTGAGTTTAAGAAACCGGTGGCAGGCTTTATCGGTGGTGCAACGGCTCCCGAAGGTAAGAGAATGGGACATGCTGGGGCCATTATTTCAGGTGGTAAAGGTACTGCTGAGGAAAAGTTTCAAGCGTTGCAAAGTGCTGGCGTAAAAATTGCGCGAAGTCCTGCGGACCTTGGTACGACTCTGGCTAGTGCCATGCAAAAATCTTAGTCAATGGAGGTTAATTCAATGTCAACTGAACGTACGTTTTCGATTATTAAGCCCAATGCAGTCCAAAAAAATGTGATGGGAGAAATCATCACCCGTTTTGAAAGTCGGGGATTAAGAGTTTCAGCCGCTCGATTTACCCGCCTTACGAGGGAAAAGGCAGAAGGCTTCTATATTGAGCATAAGGATCGTCCATTTTTTCAAAGTTTAGTTCACTACATGACGAGCGGCCCAGTGCTGTTAATGTGCTTAGAAGGTGAAAACGCTGTGGCCCTCAATCGAGAAATCATGGGCGCGACGGATCCAGCCAAAGCAGCCGCCGGCACGATTCGTAAGGATTTTGCGGATAATATTGAAGCGAATGCAGTGCATGGCTCTGATAGCGCTAAGTCGGCTGAGCGTGAGTTGGCTTATTTTTTTGATAAAGCCGAGCTGCAAAAGCGCTTTTAAATGATCAAGATCGCTTTGGTGCAATTGAGTCCTGTGGTGGGCGCAATTGAGTCCAATTTTAAGCAAATTCGGGATGCTTATGAACGAGCCTGCGGTGAGCGGGCTCGTTTAGTTTTGACGTCTGAGCTCGCGTTGAATGGCTATCCTTTGAATGATTGGATTGAGCGGCCTGAGGTTTTAGAAGAGACCGAACTCTTCTTAGATCAGTTGGCGGGACTCACGCGCAATCAAGAGGCGGCCTTAGTGGTGGGTCATATTTCCGAGAGCCCGCCCGGTTCGGAAAGGCTCTTTCAAAATTCGATCACTGTTTTTCAGGGTGGGCAGAGAGTTTTTTGCCAAGCGAAGAGTCTTTTGCCCGATTATGACGTATTCGATGAGAGCCGTTATTTTCAGTCTGCTGAGAGTTTGCAGGTTTGGAATTGTGATGGCGTGAAAGTGGCCTTTGCGATCTGTGAGGACCTGTGGGCAGAGTCAGGAGATTTGGGGAGGCATCGCTATCGACGCGATCCAGTGAGCGAGATGAAGAGCTTGGGTGCTCAAGTAGTGGTCTCCCTTTCTGCTAGTCCGTATGAATGGGGAAAAAGCCACCTTCGAGAGCGCATTCACAGTAAAATCGCTCAGACTTTAAACGTGCCGGTAGTTTATCTGAATCAGGTGGGAGCAACCGACGAACTTCTCTTTGATGGGGGGTCGTTCGTTCTCAATATGGACGGGCAGAAGGTCCTTCAGTTGCCCTATTTTAAAGGCGCTCAAGTGGTCCTGGATCTGGAGCGGACATTGGCGGGGCCGTGTCTGGAAGGCGCTCAGTGGAATGAGTGGGAAGTCCTGATCGATGGGTTGATCGTGGGTATTCGGGATTATTTTTTGCGGACCGGATTTAGCAAGGCGGTTCTCGGGTTAAGCGGTGGAATTGATTCTGCGGTTGTGGCTGTCCTGGCTGTTGCTGCATTGGGGGCCGAGAATGTTTTAGCTGTGGCTATGCCTAGTCAGTTTTCCTCATCGCATAGTTTAGAGGATGCTGAGATCCTTGCGAAAAATTTGGGGATTCGGCTTGAGGTGAGGCCGATCAAGTTTGCCTTTGCAACTTTGTCCAGAGAGCTGTCTGAATTACGGGGGCAGTTGCAATCCGTGGCGTTAGAGAATTTACAATCCCGCCTGCGCGGGACTATCCTCATGACACTGGCGAATCATGATTCGAGTTTAGTGCTAACGACTGGTAATAAGTCTGAGATTGCTATGGGGTACTGTACGCTTTACGGGGACATGAATGGAGCGCTTTGCCCTTTGGGCGATTTGTACAAGACCCAAGTTTATGAGTTGGCCGAGTATTGGAACAACGCTAGGGCTAACGTCATTCCGGCTCGAGTTTTTTCCAAGGCTCCTTCAGCTGAACTTCGTCCGAATCAGACGGACCAGGATACTTTGCCGCCCTATGATGTCCTTGATCGAGTCTTGTTTGGGTATCTTGAAGAGAATCAGCCTTTAAGAGTGCTTGAAGATCGATTCAAGGGTGAGTTACCTGGTACAGGGGCTGGGAGTGTTCGAGACTTAGCAAGGCGGGTTAATCTGAATGAGTATAAAAGGCGGCAATCTGCTCCTATTTTGAAGGTGAGCGCTAAAGCTTTTGGAATGGGGCGTAGGGTGCCGATTGCCAAGAGATATTGAATGTCGCCGGGGGGTTA
>CAINWE010000456.1 GCA_903854365.1 Oligoflexia bacterium | reverse complement strand
GAAACCCTGGCGGGTAGCTTCTTCTATCCGAGATTCCGTTTGTGATACCCTTCTTACTTCGCCGGTCAGTCCGAGCTCACCGATAAATACGCTTCCCAAGGGTAAAGCTTTATCCTGTGAGCTAGACCATATTGCAGCGGCTGCAGCAAGATCACAGGAGGGCTCGTTGAGTTTGAGTCCGCCCGATACATTGAAAAACAAATCCTGTTCTGCGAGGGGCAGCTTCATATGTTTTTCTAGAATAGCAGCGAGCAGCGAGATCCTGGAAGAATCGATGCCTACAGAAGTTCGGCGGGGTACGGCTAGGCCCGATGGTGTCACGAGAGCTTGCAGTTCGACTAAAAGGGGTCGTGTCCCTTCGAGGGGTGCGGCAATGGCTGTACCCGAGATAGAATGGGTCCTTTCGCTGAGAAACAGGGAAGAAGGATTGGTAACTTCCTTGAGTCCCTCTCCTACCATTTCGAAGACGCCTAATTCGTGAGTGCTACCGAACCGGTTTTTGACTGTTCTGAGGAGTCGGTAAGATTGGCCACCCTCGCCTTCGAAATAAAGGACCGTGTCGACCATATGCTCTACTGTTTTAGGGCCTGCAATGCTGCCCTCTTTGGTGACGTGCCCGACGAGCCAGACCGCAATGCCGGCGGATTTAGCGAGGGTCATGAGTCGCGCAGTGACTTCTCGGACCTGACTCACGCTTCCGGGAGCGGAGGAGATAAAAGCGGTGGAAAAAGTCTGGAGGGAGTCCATCACCACGATTTGGGGATTGAGTTGCTGAATGGTAGCGAAAACTTTTTCGAGTTGAGTTTCGGCTCCTAAGTAGATTTGCCCTCGCCCTTGGATTCCTAATCGATGGGCGCGGCCTCGGATCTGGTCAATGGACTCTTCTCCGCTGACATAAAGGATTTTGAGGTCGGGATTTTGTGATGTGACCCCTTGAGCCATTTGCAATAGGAGGGTGCTTTTTCCAATCCCTGGATCCCCTCCTAGAAGCGTAAACCCATCGGTGACTACGCCTCCTCCCAATACCCGATTGAGTTCAGACATTCCGGTGGAGTAGCGCCTGAGAGTTTGTGATGTTTGCGAGCCTTGCCCGGCTCCTTCGGTTGCTGGTGGTGTGAGTTCGACCCATCCTTCCGAGGAGTCGCTCTGAGAACGGGTAGTCTGAGAAGATTTGGGTGCTCGGAATTGTTCCCGAACCTCGGCGAGTGTAGAGCCTTCGGTCGGGTCGATGGCAGTTGTTTCGATGAAGGAATTCCACTCGTCACAGGATGGGCACTTCCCGAGCCACTTGGCACTGACGTAGTCACAGGTCTGACATGAGTATTGCTGTTTTGGTTTAGCCACGGTACATCACACGCCCAACGGCTTGATGCCAGTTTTTTAATGCGGTTTCACGTGCTTCGGTGGACATGTGCGGTTTGAAGAGTTGATCCTGCTTCCAAGTGTTTTCAATATCCGAAAGATCAGTCCAGATTCCTGCTCCCAGGCCTGCTGCGAAAATAGCGCCTAGGCTCGTTGTTTCTAAGTATTTCGGCCTTCTGAGTTCGGCCCCGAGAATGTCGGCCTGAAATTGCATGAGTAGGTTATTGGCAGAGGCCCCGCCATCGACATTCATGGAGGCGAGTGGTTTGCCCAAATCCTTTTCCATAGCGGTGATGATATCAGCATTTTGAAATGCGATACCCTCTAAAAGAGCGCGGGCCATGTGCCCTTGATGGGTGCCTCGCGTGATCCCAGTGAAAAGACCTGTTGCGTTCGGGTCCCAGTAGGGAGCGCCGAGTCCTGTCAGCGCGGGTACGAAAATGACCCCTTCGCTTGAGCTGACGGAACGAGCGAGTCCCTCGATTTCGGATGAGTCGCGGATAAATTTGAGACCATCTCGAGCCCATTGGACTGCTGCACCTGCTACAAAGGCACTTCCTTCGAGGGCGTAGCAGTAATGGTCGGAGCTGAGCGCCCATGCGACCGTAGTGAGCAAGCGGTGTTTGCTAAAGGCCGGTTTCTGTCCAGTATTCATGAGAAGAAACGCCCCAGTGCCGTACGTGCATTTGGCCGTGCCCTCCTTGACACAGGCTTGCCCCAGGAGTGCCGACTGTTGATCGCCCAGGACGCCGGTGATGGGAATTCCGTCCGGCAATTCGGGAAACCCGCGAGTGAGGGCGAACGTGCCCATCGATGGGTAAATCTCTGGCCAGATTTCCAGTGGGACATCCAACGCTTTGCACAGGTCTGGATCAAACCTTCGAAGCGATAGATCAAAGCAAAGTGTTCTGGATGCGTTACTCGGTTCTGTGCAGTGGGCTGCGCCAGCCGAAAGGCGGGAGATTAAGAAGCTATCTATAGTACCTGCGGCAAGGCGTCCTGTTCGATAGGCTGAACTGACTTCGGACCAATTTTTTAGTGCCCAAGCGGCTTTCGTTCCAGAGAAGTAGGGATCAATCACTAAGCCGGTACGCTGTTGAAAGAAAGTTTCTAGACCCTGGGATTTTAAGTGGTTGCAAATGTCGGCGGTTCGCCGATCTTGCCAAACGATGGCACGTCCCAGGGGTTCGAGGGTTTGTTTATCCCAGAAGCAAAGGGTTTCCCTTTGATTGGTGATGCCAATAGCGAGGATTTTTTTTTTATTAACGTGTTTGGTTACTTCGCGGATGGTTTGGAGTACTGAGGTAAAAATGTCTTCCAAGTCGTGCTCAACCCAGCCTGGTTTCGGAAAGAATTGCTCGAATTCTACGGAAGCCTCCGAAATCCTATTGAGATCAGAGTCCATGAGGAGAGCAGACGTTCCTGTTGTGCCTTGATCGATCGCTAGAATGTATTCCATACCTGATGTATGGGAATACATTTCCTGGGGCGATCAAGCAATCTCTTTAGATTGGATTTCAGCTTTCAGAGCATGAAATTGTTTGGCCTCGTCGAGGATGGATTCGTTTGCTTGCGTGATGGACTCGCTCAGTTTTGCAGTGACAGTTACTGTGCTTTGATATTCTGTTAGGACTGCATTAATTTGGTTTGAGGTTGTATCGCCCAGAGCTTTGAGGATTTCGATAGCTTCTCGGAGTTGTTCAATATTGTCGCTAGGTTGTAAAGCGATCAAGTCAAGGTCTTCGACTGTTTTTTTGATAGCTTCTGCTGCTTCGAGGCCGAGTTCCAGGTTACGTTTCGATTTTACTGCAAGTTCGAGCAGGTTTTTGGCTTCTTGGGTGACGCCTCTGACGGCTTTGCCTAAGGTGAGGAGTACTTTCTTAGCGTCTTGCATCCAGTTTTGTAGGGTAATTTTAAATTCGTTCTGAGGAGGTGCTGTGTTTTCGCTGGGGGCCTCGATTGAGAGGGGCGGAGTTGGAGAAATCACACTCACTTCTGTCACACTCACTTCTGATGAGCCTTTGGATTCAGACTCGAGAGACGGAAGATCGCTCCATGGAAAAAGGGTGAGCAGGCTCAGGTAAATGACTAAAAAAGTGGCCAGTAAAAGTGCATCATTCATCCAAATAGTTTTGGCGCCTACGAATAGGATCGGATCGGAATGGATTTTGAGTTGAATGCCTTGGTTATTTTCTGCATTGAGAATTTTAAAGTAATAGAAATCCCCAAATTTTGAATTAAAACTGAAGTTTTCGAGGTGTGAGGTACCTTCATTTTCGTAATAGGGTTTGATTGTCAGGGGTCGAGTGTCGTCGCCGACCATTAAATATTTGACTGCCCAAGAAATGGGGTCAGGCTCATTTTTTTCTTTCGCGAAAAGGCGCAGAGCCTCGGCCTGCTGGGAAATCTGATGGGACCACCGCAGCAATGACTCAATGCGTTGATTCTCCGCTTGGCGAGTCTCATAGGTAAAAATGAGACCAGTCAGAACCAGACTAATCAAAAAGCAGAGCAGTTTTTTGAGGAGGGGACGAGTGCTCACCCTTCTGTTTTCGGCAGAATGGGTCAATTGTTTAAATTGCGGTACTTATTTTCTAGAAAATGAAATGCGATTGTTGCAGCGAGTCGTGCAGTTTGGTCATCGCGGTCATGCTCTGGATTGAGTTCGAAAATTCCGATTGAGGTACACTTCTTTTCCTGCCCGGCAATTTCGGCCATCGCTATCATTTCGCTGGCGGTGAAGCCTTCGGCTTGCGGAGCTGACACCCCAGGTGCGAAAGCCGACGAGGCCGCATCTAAATCGAAACTGATCACGACCGAGTCTGATTTTCTTGCGAGTGCCTGCAGATTCTTCTTAAAGGCCGGGATCGCTCGTCCATTCCTTAAAACGTTATATCCGACAATTTTTATTCCCCTTTCTTCAGCGTAAGTCCAAAGTGGGGGCGCATTGCAGTGAGATTGAATCCCAAACTCGATCAGTCTCGTCGGATCAAGTATTTGGTTTTCGATAGCTAGGTAAAAGGGAGATCCGCTCGTGATCTGCGGTTGGGGGGGTCTGAGGTCAAAATGGGCGTCTACGTTGATACATCCTAGGCGAGTCGAAGGGTCTTTTTGAGTCAATGCAGCGCGAACGCCGAGGAGGTGAGAATAACCGTGATCGTGACCGCCGCCAATCACGACTGAGCCGAGACCTTCCTGGTGGCAGTGCTGAATGTGCGCTGCAGCCAGTTGGTGGTTCTCTTCGATACGAAGTGAGAGGCCGGTTACGTCACCTCGGTCAGTGCAGATTTCCTGAATCGCGTGGCGCCCAATGAGCTTAGAGAATGCTTTTCTAAAGGCTCGCGGGCCCTCTTGTGCCCCTAATCTGCCGATGACCGCCGTATGATCTGGAATACCTATCAGGCAAAATTTGCTTCGTTTCTGCATTTCTTTTAGAATGATTCTTACTTGGAATTTTATAAAATGGAAAATATTACTGAAAAAAAATGGTTCGTATATCTGGGAGATCGCCACGAGGGGCCTCATACGCCGGTTGAAATCCAAGATAAAGTGAAAAATGGCCTGATTGAATCTGAGGGCTTTGTTTGGACCGAGGGGATGGACGATTGGGAGCGAATGACCGATTGCGCTCAATTCCAATCTATTTTGAAGCATAGACCTCTCAGTCGCCTTCGAGAGCAACCAGTCGAGATCAAAGAAGCGCCAACTCGAATCATAGTGCCAGCGGTAGAATCTGAATCAGAAAAACAGACGATGAGTCGAGTGGAGGTGCCGCTATTCGACGAGAATCCGATTTCTCAGTCCTTGGTGAGTCGCAGAAGTACCGCAAGCTATCTATTGCGAATCGGCTTTTTTGGACTGTTCTTACTAGCTTTTGGAGGCGTCTATCGATTGGGTTACCTCGAGCCGCTTTTGAGTCTTCCCGGGGTGAAAGCAGTTGGGGATTCGGTGGGGGACTGGAGTCGTCCCTATTTATTGAAGGCATCGGAGCGATTTTCCTTTTTGAGTTCGTGGGTATCGCCGATTCCGAGACTAGGCGACGTAAGTCCCGAAGATTTCGAAGAATTAAAGCAGGTAGCGTCAGCGAATTTCAAGCAGCAGGGGCCAAGGTTTGCGGTTGCCCTCTCGCAAAGTCATCCTGGGTCTCCTTCCTTTTATATTTCTACTAATATCCCTGAGGCTATGAAGCTTCAGGTATGGATTGTCGGGGTACCCGATACTCTTCTAAATCAATTATCCTATGTTTCTAGCGTTGAGGGCTCAGTCTCCAAGAAGCTCGGAAAGACCGATGTCGTTAGGTATCCTGATGGAAGAATTATTCCAAGGGGAGAATACCGCGTGTACTTGGCAGCGGCAGACCATCAAGCTTGGATGGATCAGATTTCGAGTGAAAAGTTAGTACACTCGCCTGATTTGCCAAATGGAATGACGATTTTATTAGAAAAAAGCTATTTTCTCGCCGGGACTCGGGACTCCTCGTACCGAGACCGATTGAGAGACTTTCATGAGAAACTGCGCGCGCGTGCATCAGGAGAGCTGATTGAGATCAAGCAGTTTATGCTGACCTTGGCCAGTCAGCTCGATTCTACCCAAGAAAGATTTACTAATCTGGTGACGCGCAAGTTGTCTTCGAAGGAGAAAAAGAGCTGGGAAAATTTTCATCAAGAGTGGACTCAACTCCAAGTAGAGTTGGATCAAATCTTCCAGAAATGGAGTCCAGAAGTGATTAAGAGCGATTACTTCTATGAGGCTCTCTATCAATTGGTGAGAGACCTGGGGCACGCAGTCACTCAAGTTCACGACGCCCAAAATGGGTATTTCATCGGCCTGCATCATTTGGGTGAGTCACAGGCTTTAGCTCAATCGGAGGCGGGATCGGCTACCCAGATTTTAGAAAGGCTTAAGTCGAAGATAGAGCGTGCAGAGAAATTGCCACCTACCCCGCTCGGAATGCCGCAGCGAGAAGGTATCTAAAGCTCACTCACTTGGCGGCGTGGCCAACCCTTTCTGTTGATTGATTATATCTGGTATTCTGGAATCTGGTCATTTCCGCTCGGCAAATATTGCTTCTTTAGGGCCTCTAAATTGCTTCCGATAGGGGTTCTGGAGGAAGAGCAAATGACCCATGGTCCTGGAAATTCAAATGGTCACGGTCGAGATGAAAGTAACGCGGTAATTGATATTCAACAATTACGTGAGAAGCGGACTCAAGCAAAAAAGAGGCGCGCCGAACGTGTCTTCTTCAAAAACTTACTCAGCGTTTACTCGGTTACTGATGGGGACAATTTGGTGCCAATCGAACTGCTTGATGTGAGTGAGGAGGGGTGTTCGTTTCAGATTCCTCACCAGGGAGAGGACCGCTGGCCTCGTCAAGCTGAAGGTATTCCGATTAGACTTTATTTTAGTGGTGACACTTATTTAGAGATCCAAGTCAAAATTAGCAATTCGAGTCCATCGATTGATCGATCAGTACGAATGGTGCGGTTTGGATGCGTGGTGGATCAGAGTTTGAAGTCCTATCTCGCTTACCAACAATTTGTCAGATTCTTAAAATTGTACGCCGAGCATTCGCGCGATGTGTCGGGAAGTCAGCGCGGTTTTTATAGCCGATGATTCGCGTTAAAAAGGTGCAACGGCAAATTCTGCCTCTCTATTAATTAGATAATTGTCCGACAAGGTTACATAAGAGGAAATGTTAAAATGAAAAACACAAGGAATGTGAATAGAAGCGAAGTCAAGAAGGCTGGTCAGGGAGATCAAACGGTCGAGGTGCTTTATCAGAAGCTCGGAGACCGATGGTTCGCCTTTTCTCTGATTAATGACGAAGTTTTTGTGGGTTCAATCGCCGAGAATCAATTGGAGACTCCGCCTGCTACTTCGAAAAAGAGGCGTACCTTAGGAAATTCATGACTGCTAAGAGAAAAGCGCTTGATGTTCATCACGTCGCGTCGGCAAGGGGCGACCGGGCAGGACTCCAAAAAGCGGCGCCCCAGCCTGGGGCTTCAGGTAGTGATCTAAGCAAAATGAAGCAAGAAATTGATGTTTTTCGACAAAAAATAACTGCAATCGTAAACAAAAACCCAGGAAAGGCCGTTGTGCTGCTTTCTGAGTGGATGCGAAAGAAATAGACCTGAGGGCCTAGGCATCCACTGATTCGTCAAGGCCCAGGCTGACCTACTTTTTGCAGTTAAACCGCTTGGGTGAAAAAAGTTCTTCAGGTACTTCTGCTGGGGTTCTTCCGGTGAGGGCCATTTGAGCCGCCATATATCCGGCCTCGATGCAAAAACTTCCACCATATCCTTGAAAGCCGGCAGCAATGATGACGTCCTCGGTGAGAAAGCCGATCGTCGGCACTCGGTCTTCACTGAAGCCCATGGGGCCTACCCAGACCCTCGATGGCGGCTGGCCGCTAGACTCTGGAAACCTTCGGTAAATCTGTTCCATTTGATCATTGAGAAGCTCCTGAGAGGGACGCATGTCTTTGGGGTCCGGAACTGCGGTCGTAAAGTCTAAGCCGTAGAGCAGCATGCCGGTCTTGTCTCCAGCCCGATCAGTTCGGTGAGTAGACTGAGGGAAATTATAATAAATATCTCCATTTTGTTCGGTGACAGTCATGCCCTGCAGCGGGTTCTTTAAGTGGCTGAGGGTGGTGACTTGAGACGGGACACATTGAATGCCGCTTAGCTCTGGAAAAAGTCTCGGCGTGAAGGCGTTAATAGCAACGATGACCTTTTTCGCGGAGATCTTGCCTTCGGAGGTTTCTAGCGACACTTCCCCCTTCTTGATGGGGGCAACTCGGTTGACTTGTACACCGGTAAAGAGCTTGACGTTAGCCGCGAGGGATTTTCGGAGGACTCCCTTTACGAATTTGTAGGGGTGGTAATTACCACTTCCGTGGATGAGGCGGCCGGCGTAGTGAGCTGGAATATGAATACGATCGCGAATTTGTGCTGCGGAGAGGACCTCGATATCTTTGGCTCCTAGAGAAGCGAGAAAAGGAATTTCGGCAAGAAGGGCTTTTTCTTCTTCCTCTGTGCTGGCGATTCGCAGCCACCCGTTGGGTGAAAAATCGCATTGGAGATTCTCATTGCGGATAATCTTTGTGATGCGATCCATATTGAGAAATGAGAATCGGGCGAGAGTTTTTGCCTGGTCTTCTGCTTTTGCTTTGAGGATTTCAGGATCGGAACTGGGTGCCTGTGATTTGAGCCATTTGAGTCGCTCTTCGATGAGTCCAGCGTAGGAACGCCCGAGGTAGCTTTCAGGTAGGAGTTGAAAATTTCCGCCGTTTCTTCCCGAGGACTGGGAAGCAGGGTGATCTGCTTCCAAAACTACAATCGACTTTCCTGCCTTCGCCGCTTCCATGAGGTGATAGGCTGCAGAGGACCCAGTGAGCCCTGCTCCAATGACAACAATATCTGCGTGAGAGGGAATCGATGCGCTTGAGCGATAAACCTTAAACTCGTCCTCGTTCTCAATCCAAAACGGGGTGTGATTCGACGGCATTCGGGTGGCCAGGTCTCGGTTCTTAAATTTTGCTCCAATTTCCGATAGAAAAGCTTGATAAGATGCTTGGTTTTCTCCGGAAAACGTCGGGTAAAAGCGTTCTTCGATTTGATAGAGGGCTGCCTGAGCTTCCGGAGTAACTTTTTCTCCGAGATGCAAACTGGGGGCTGCGAGTTCTCTGAGCTTGGTCCAATCCACTTTTTCCACCTGACCCAATCGTGGGTGGTGGTCAAAGTATTCGATGATCGGATGGTCAGCATGGCTATTGTTCAATAAAAATAGCCATAAGCCCATTAATGCCAATGGTTTCAGTAAGCGATTCATTTTTGTGCTCCCCCTGGTCCTAAACGAGCGACTCCACGAATAATTCTTACAACAAATTTTGAAAAAAATCATTTCCTTTATCATCCACGACGATAAAAGCGGGGAAGTCAGTTACTTCTATTTTCCAAATCGCTTCCATGCCGAGTTCCGGGTATTCTAGGGTTTCTATTTTTTTTATGCAGTCTTTCGCGAGTCGAGCCGCAGGTCCTCCAATTGAGCCGAGGTAAAATCCACCGTGTTTCTTGCAGGCTTCTGTCACTGCTTTGCTTCGGTTGCCCTTAGCGAGCATGACGAGGCTTCCGCCTTCAGACTGAAAAAGATCAACGTAAGAGTCCATGCGGCCTGCAGTCGTAGGTCCAAAAGAGCCAGACGCATAACCCTCAGGGGTTTTGGCTGGACCAGCGTAATAGATCATAAAGTCTTTGAGGTATTGCGGCATGCCTTCTCCTCGATCGAGGCGTTCTTTAATTTTTGCGTGAGCAATATCTCTGGCGACAATCATTGGGCCGGTCAACGATAGTCGAGTCCGAATCGGATATTGGCTCAGCTTTTGGCGAATTTCAGCCATCGGTCGATTCAGGTCTATGGAGACGACGCTTTCTGGGAGTTGCTGATCTGAAATTTCTGGGAGGTATTGGGCGGGATTGGTTTCGAGTTGTTCGAGGAAAATCCCATCTCGATTGATTTTAGCAAGCGCTTGTCGATCTGCAGAGCAAGAAACCGCTATGGCTACTGGGCATGAAGCCCCATGCCTAGGGAGGCGTATTGCGCGAACATCATGACAAAAGTACTTCCCCCCAAACTGGGCTCCAATGCCAGTTTGCTGAGTGAGTTCAAAAAGGCGTTGTTCAAGTTCTAGGTCTCGAAATGCATGTCCAGTCTTGCTGCCTTGGGTGGGGAGTGAGTCTAAGTATTTGGTTGAGGCGAGTTTCGCAATTTTGAGAGTCGATTCTGCGGAGGTGCCCCCAATGACAACCGCCAGGTGGTAAGGTGGGCATGCCGCTGTTCCGAGAGTCTTAATTTTCTGTTCAAAGAATTTGAACAGCGACTGAGGATTCAGGAGCGCCTTGGTTTCTTGGAAGAGGTAACTTTTGTTGGCTGATCCCCCGCCCTTAGCGATGAAAAGAAATTTGTACTCGTCCCCTTCCGTGGCATAGAGGTCGATTTGGGCTGGAAGGTTAGTGCCTGTGTTCACTTCTTGGTACGTCGTGAGGGGTGCGAGTTGAGAGTAACGGAGGTTTGAGTTTTGGTAAGTTTTGAAGACTCCTCTGGCAATTGCTTCTTCGTCATTGAACCCGGTGAAGACCATTTGGCCCTTTTTGCCCATGACAATCGCGGTTCCGGTATCTTGACACGATGGAAGAACGAAGCCAGCTGCGATGTTTGCGTTTTTTAAGAGTTCGGTAGCAACAAATCGATCGTTGGAGGATGCCTGAGGGTCATCGAGGATGGCTCTGAGTTGGGCGAGGTGCGCCGGACGAAATAAGTGAGCAATGTCCCTCATGGCTTCTTGGGTAATTAAAGTGAGTGCTTGGGATTCGATCTTGAGGAGGGAGTGCGCCCCCGCTTTAAGTTCCGAAACGTAGTCCCGGGTAAGAAGCCGATAGGGGGTTTGATCCTTTTGAAGCGGAAGTAGGTCTGTGTAGTTAAAGTCGCTCATTGTTTGTGTCCTCCGTGTAAAGTTTAGGAGACTGCAGCGTTTTTTCGAGCCTGTTTGAAGAGTGGGCACAGCATAGATGGATGACTTCTGAGGTCTGAGTAGAAATTCATGCCATCTTTGCCGGACCTCGTAGCTTGGCAAAAAATTGAAATGAAAGCAAGAGTGGGTTTAGGTTGAGCAGGATTTCGGGTGGTGATCAGAGGCCAGCAGACTCACGTTATGTGCGTCAGGCAGGGTTTACGATTTGCAGACAGGTGCTGTCCCGGCCTATAGTGCGTCGATCATGAGTATTTACTCTCCCCCATTGGTCAGTTTGACTGCTCAAGGCCTTTACTGCGAGGCCGGAGGTTTTTACATCGATCCCAGAGGGGCCGTTGATTGCGCAGTGATCACCCATGCTCATAGTGATCACGCTAGGCGTGGGAGTGCTCGCTATATTTGTGCTGAAACTGGTCGAGGTCTTTTAATGGAGCGACTTGGGAAACGTATTTCAGTGCAGGGTTATGCTTTTCGAGAGTCCTTTCAAATGGGCCGGGTGCGGGTCAGTTTGCATTCGGCAGGCCATATTTTAGGCTCAGCGCAGGTCAGACTCCAGCATGACAACGAGGTGTGGGTGGTGTCCGGTGATTATAAGCGTGAGCGAGATCCATCCTGTGATCCCTTTGAAGTGGTTTACTGTGATGTCTTTATTACGGAGGCTACGTTTGGCACTCCTCGGTATGTTTGGTCAAAGCTCCCAGATCATGGTCGAGATATTTATGAATGGTGGAATATAATGAGCTCTTTAGGTAAGAATGCTGTTATTTTTGGGTATTCTTTGGGGAAAGCACAGAGGATTTTAGCGGAGTTGTATCCTTATGCGAGGAAGCCAGTGCTCCTGCACCGGACCATGGCTGGCCTAACTGATTGTTACCGTGCAGAGGGGAAGCTCTTAGCTCCGACTGTTGATCTCGAGAATGCGCTGGACGAGTCGGAACATCGGTTAACTGGTGAATTGATTTTGGCTCCTCCCTCGGCGGTGCATCAAGAATTTGCTCAACGCTTGGGCTCCTTTGAGTCTGCATTTGCCTCGGGCTGGATGTTGAGCTCCTTATCGCAGTCGTCGAGTCGGTATGATCGCGGGTTTGTCATTTCTGATCACGCTGATTGGGATGATCTGAATCGCACGATCTGCGAAACAGGAGCGCAAAGGGTCTTCGTACAGCATCGCAAGGGTGCTTTGATTAGACACCTGCGTCAACAGGGAATCGATGCTCACAGTGAGGACTTTCTCATTCCAGAAAAGTATAAACGCTTAGGGGGTAGGGCACTTTCATTATGGTGACTCGAGTTCGGCTTTCAGTTCGAGATTTCGCCCTCCCCTCGCCTTTAACTGGGAGTATTGAGAGTGACAGTGGTTACTACGAGTCAGGCCAGGTGGGTATTGAGATTCATTCAGTCATCCAGGAGATGAGGCATACCGCTTATCCGATGACTTATGAGTCCGAGGTAAAAATCGGTGGTGTCTTCTTGCGAGATGAATTTGAATTTGTCGTGGAAGGTCGGATGGATGGGGTTTTCAAGCACCGGAGCACGCCCAAAATTGAAGAGATCAAATCTACATTTTCGCTTCATGACCTCGCTAACCGATTGAAAAATGATGAAAAGGCGCACCCATATCGCCTGCAACTTTTGACCTATGGTTACCTTTATCAAAAGCAATATGAGGTCAAACCCGACTTAAGTTTCTTGTTAGTCTCTTCCCGCAATAGGGAAACGTCAGATTTGACAGTTAATTTTGACGAAGACGGGTATAGTGAGTGGTTAGATCGTCGCCTAGGTGAGCTGGTAGCGCAAGCTAAGATTGGCCTTAAGCGGATGCAGCGACGGAAAAAGATTTCCAGTCACCTGCCATTTCCTTTTCCATCGCCTCGGAAGGGGCAGATGGAGTTGATTAGTGAAATTCAAAAAGGAATTTTAGAGCGCAATAAAATGCTTATTCAGGCGCCCACCGGTTTAGGTAAGACGGTAGGCGTTCTGTACCCGATCCTCAAGGAGGCGCTCGAGCGGGGGCGCTCAGTGATCTATGCAACCCCGAAAAATAGTCAACATCGCGTTGCGGAAGATGCGGTTGAAAAATTTCAAGACCATGGGGCTAAGCTCAAATCGATCACATTCACTGCGAAGCAAAAATTGTGTTTGAAAGCCGAGCCGCTCTGTAATCCACAGTACTGTGAATATGCTAAAGATTATTATGATAAACTATCAGAATCTAAATTAGTGGAGCAGCTTTCGAAGAAGCGGAAATTGGTAGCGCAGAGTTTTTTAGATTTAGGTCTAAAATATCAGATTTGTCCCTTTGAGCTTCAGCTGGAGGCTGTGGCAGAGGCTGATGTGGTGATCTGCGATTATAATTACGTTTTTGCTAAGGGTTCGGCTCTCAAGCGCGCAAGAGAGCTGGATGTGGGCGGTGAGGGCAAACGCAGTCTTGTCATGGATGAAGTGCACAATCTGCCGGGGCGAGCGATGAGCTACTATTCGCCTGAGTTGACCGTTTTTACTCTCGAGCGCATGTCTACAGAGATGGCCTTTCTTGCTAAACGGTTTGCCAGAGAGGGGCAGGAGTTAGTGAGTGAGTGCATAGAAATTATACAGAAATTTCGACCAAAGGATTTGGCTAAATCGGTTGCTATTTCAATGGATCCTGAACCTTTTTATGAACAAGATGCGAAACTGAGAGCGTTTTTGGTGAGGTATCTGGAGTCTGATCTTGAAATTCAATCTAAGGATCCCGTTTTAGGGCTTTGTTTCTATTGGGGTGGTTTTACCGAGATGCTCGAGTTTGTGAGCGGATCGGCCAGGCCAGAGTTTTTCTCGCTTTATCTCAAAGAAGGTGGAGTCAAAATTGGATGCGCCGATGCCTCTGAAATGCTGAGGTCTACTTACTCGGAGTTTGAAAATGTGGTCGGCTTTTCGGCTACTTTGAAGCCATTTGATTATTACGCGAAGCTTTCAGGACTCGAAGGTGAGTCGCTTCGCACAGCGGAGTTTGAGTCTCCGTTTAATTCGGAAATGCGAAAAATTATATTAATTCCTCAGGTTTCTACGCGATATCAAGATCGAGATCGAAATTACTTAAAAATTGCTCAAATCATATCTCGTGTGACTGCCTTAAAGAGTGGAAATTACCTCGCTTTTTTTCCTAGTTTTGATTTTTTGAAAAAAGTCTCTCAGGTGGTGTCGATTCCGGAGGGGTATCGGTTATTTCTTCAGGAGAGAAATACGCCTCTGTCTCAGGTTGAAGACATTCTCCATCTCTTAAGGTCAGAGGGTCCACCGACTATCTTGTTTGCCGTACAGGGAGGAGTTTATTCTGAAGGGGTTGATTACCCGGGCAGTATGGCTATCGGAGTCTTTGTCGTAGGTCCTCCGTTGCCGACTTTTGATGTAGAGCGGGAGAAGATGCGAGAATACTACGATAATATTTTCTCAAAAGGCTTTGATTATGCTTACACTTTTCCCGCGATGGCCAAGGCCATTCAATCCGCCGGGCGCGTGATTCGGACCGAGAGTGATCGTGGAGTGATTATCTTGCTAGATCCTAGATTTTTGGAGCCGAGTTATTCAAAATCAATGCCCGCAGACTGGTTCCAGCGGACGCCAAAAGAATTGGTTTCAACTCAAATACTAAAAGACCTCGAGGAGTTTTGGGCTCAGTCATGACCTGGGG
>CAINWE010000455.1 GCA_903854365.1 Oligoflexia bacterium | reverse complement strand
TACGTTAGTGACTCAAACGACGGTAGGTAATCCGCCGCGGTTGGGTCGCGTCCGAACCCAATTCGCGCTTGCGAAACTCTTCGTACTCCTGGTAATTGCCTTCAAAGAGAACCACGCGACTGTCCCCTTCAAAAGCCATAATATGAGTACAAATTCGATCTAAAAACCAACGATCATGGCTAATGACGAGAGCACATCCCGCAAAATTCAACAGCGCTTCTTCAAGGGCACGAAGAGTATTGACGTCCAAATCATTGGTCGGCTCATCGAGCAGGAGGAGATTCCCCCCCGCCTTCAGAACTTTGGCCAAATGAACCCGATTCCGTTCTCCCCCAGAGAGCATGCTTAACTTTTTCTGCTGATCACCCCCGGTAAAGTTGAACCGAGCGCAGTAAGCGCGCGATTGAACTTCACGATTCCCTAGCAAGATGGTCTCATTTTTTCCGTCCGAAATTTCTTCCCATACGGTCTTATTAGGATCTAAGGCATCTCGCGATTGATCCACATAAGCCATCTTGACGGTTTCACCGATTCGAATCGTTCCCTGATCTGGCTTTTCCTGGCCCGTCAACATCCGAAAAAGCGTCGTTTTACCCGCTCCGTTGCCGCCAATAATCCCCACCAAGCTAGCAGGAGGAATATTAAACGTCAGATTGTCGAAAAGAACTTTATCGCCGAATGTCTTCGTCACCTGGTTCGCTTCAATGACGAGATTTCCCAGGCGAGGTCCAGACGGAATATAAATTTCCATCTCCTCCACCTTCTCTGGGCGATCCTCTGCCAAAAGTTTTTCGTAAGCACCCACGCGAGCCTTGCTCTTGGCCTGTCGCGCTCTTGGACTCATTCGAATCCACTCTAACTCTCGTTCTAAAGTCTTCTGGCGCTTAGTTTCTTGTTTTTCCTCAAGCTCAAGCCGCTTGTGCTTTTGATCCAACCACGAGGAATAGTTGCCCTCCCAAGGGATCCCGTGACCCCGGTCTAGCTCCAAAATCCAACCCGCAATATTATCTAGAAAATATCGGTCATGGGTGACGGCAACGACCGTCCCAGCATAATTCTTCAAAAATTGCTCTAACCAACCCACCGACTCAGCATCAAGATGATTCGTCGGCTCATCCAGAAGGAGGATGTCGGGTTTTTGTAAAAGAAGTCGGCACAAGGCCACGCGCCGTTTCTCCCCGCCTGAGAGATGCTTTACTCCGGCCTCTGCTGGCGGCAGCCTCAAAGCATCCATAGCGATATCGAGAGTGCGATCCAGATCCCAACCGTTGGCGTGCTCAATTTTCTCCTGTACTTCAGCTTGCTCAGCCAGGAGCTTTTCCATTAAATCCGGATCGATTTCAGGATCTGCAAAGGAATTACTAATCTCTTCAAACCGCCTCAACCATTTCACCAAGTCGCCCATCGCTTCTTGAACGTTCTCTCGTACGGTCTTAGAATCGTCGAGGACAGGCTCCTGAGGCAAGTAACCCACCGAAATGCCCTCTCCAGGCCGCGCTTCGCCGTTAAAATTCTTTTCAACCCCGGCCATAATTTTAAGCAAGGTCGACTTTCCTGAACCGTTCAGCCCCAAAACACCGATCTTCGCCCCATAAAAGAACGAGAGATAAATATCTCTGAGAACCTGCTTGCTAGGTGGATAAATCTTACCTACGCCTTGCATCGAAAACGCATATTTTTGTGCCATAGATGCGGGG
>CAINWE010000454.1 GCA_903854365.1 Oligoflexia bacterium | reverse complement strand
CACGATCAAATAGGTGATCTACATGCGGTGAAAGCAGGAGGCCATTAAATCCATCGAGCTTCTCTTCTTTTGAAGAGACAGACCAAGGCTTTATGTGGCTTGCTCGAAGATGTTTGATATTTGTAACACCTGTAACACGACAATGATCTTCGACTAATCGCACGTTAGCCTTGAAAATCCCTTGGCCGCGCCTTGACTTTGTTAATTGAATCTTTTCTGGATCTCCCTCGAGATGCCTAGCCTGAATTTCTAACTCAATCTCATAGTCTGATTCGGAATCTTGCACCGGAGCTAACTCTCGAGTCATCAAATCAAGTGGAGCTTTGCTTATTTGTATCAGCGCGTGCGCGAGGCCCTCTTCAAGCTCGACCAGATAGCGCTCCTTGCCACGGCCCGTCTCATCAAGCGGAGCTGATTTAGTGGTGAGGTACTGCCCAATTACCTGAAGGTGTTCCTTCGGAACTACCGGATCATCCAACGGACTAAATTCGACCTCTACTAACCATCCGATTTGAGACCAGTTGTTAGAAGCATTTTCAAAGCTTGCGGGTTTTGGTGCAGAGTAGGCCTTTTTCTGTGCGACTCCGATGGCTTTCACTTGTTGTTGCGCGTAAGCGAATATCAAATCACCTGGCTGGACTTTGTCCATGTTGTCGTAAAAAGGATTGCGGGCCCCATTGGCATTCTTGAAGGGTGACCACATAAAGCCTCCAGGGACCTCATACTTATACGTCTGGTTTTGGTTCACCCACCAGTAACGCATAGTGCAACTTTACGGAACTTCGCCGACAATAAGAAGGGACTTGATAGTCAGTGATAGCAACCGGATAGCAACAGTGAATTTCACCTAGGCTTCCCAATGTCAGTTTTAGGCACTAAAGAGTGCGTGAAACGACGTTTAGGTAGTGCTCAGACCCCTTGGTCTGCTAACTCTTAATCACGGGTAAAGATTTTGGACTGCCTAATTAGATCACGATCTCAATTAACTCATTTAGAAATTCGAGGTCTTAACTACTCAAGCTTGATGCACTATGCGTTTGTGATTTTCTAAGTCGATTGAACCAGCCCTCACGCTGCCGCACTCCTCACAGGTTTTAGACTTATGAACCTTTTCGTAATCAAGTTGCGACTTCTGCTCTTGTAGCTTAAATTCATTGAGAAGAGCTTCAATTCTCTGAATTAGACTAGCTGGCGTTGATGTATTCAAAAGTATTTTTTCTAATACTTCCTGACCGCCCTCGTTTACTAGTTTTGCAAGGACCTTAACTGGGGTCGAAGGATTACTTGCGACACTTCGACGAACATCCTCTGATCTATCTGTTGATAGTTTTGCAAGGATCTTAACTGGGGTCGAAGGATTACTTGCGACACTTCGACGAACCTCCTCTGATCCATCTGTTGATAGTTTTGCAAGGACCTTAGCTGGGGTCAAAGGATGACTTGCGACACTTCCACGGACTTCCTCTGATCCAACTGTTGATAGTTTTGCACGGGCCTTAGCTGGGGTCAAAGGATTACTTGCGACACTTCCACGGACTTCCTCTGATTCATGTTTTGATAGTTTGGTTAATGCTGCCGCTGGCGTCAAAGGATTGATAGCGACCAGTCGTTGAATATGCTCACTTGGATAATCTGCTAGGAGCGCTAACCAATCACCTGAAAGCGATTCTTTAAGTGCATTAAATAAATATGCAACGTCTGACCATGACTTTATTTCATTTTTCGATATTGGAAGCTCGACATTTGAAGGAAAGGATGGATGTAGCGCCACCAGAAATCTGATTCTGATGTCTTCTGATGACGCGAGAGAAATAAGCATTTCCACTGGAATAGTCGGGTTCGAAGCAAGTTTAACGAAGTCATAAGACCCACTCGGGTTGATTGCTTTGTTCATCATCTAAGGGTACAACTCAATTGGCTCATTGTTATCTTCTGTGAGTAAAACAATTGAGACTGTGCTTTCACAAATACCTACTGGCCAAGCTAGATTCTTTATTGATTCCAAGATATCAGGGACCAAGTCCAGTGCTCGCTCAATGGCCGTTTTGCCATGGTCTTCGTGACTGAAACGATAATCAATCATCGCCTGGCAGAGTTCCACGCAAATTTGCTCTGGATTCCCAGGCAGAATTTTGGAAGTGAGGGTAGCGATCTGGACAAACTCATATTTTCGGGAATCAATTGGAATATTACGTAATTCCCAAAGATTGTCTTGAATATTGCTGAAAATTTCATAAGAAATAGCCTTTAGAAAAGTTTTCTCAAATCTTTTCCGTTGCCCAAGTGCTTCATAAATTTGTGCTGAGAGAAAATGTACTAAATAAGTAGAATAATGGTCATGATCTATAATGTCCCATGAGCTTTGCCTCAACATTTTTTTAATGGAATTAATTT
>CAINWE010000453.1 GCA_903854365.1 Oligoflexia bacterium | reverse complement strand
GGGTCAGCCGAGGCAACGTTCACCACACCGGTGACCGACAGCGCTGGCAATAGGAAGCACAATAAAGAAGTGCGAAGCCATGGTCTCTTGGTCATGCCTCGGTTAGGAGAAGAATTCATCGCGTTCAAATTTATGCTCAATTTTAGGTTCACTTCTCGCTCCGTTTGCCGCATCTCATCAGCCAGGACACGTATCATAGCAGAAACTGGTACCTATCGAAAAACGGCTGACCGAATTTACAGCCCTCATTCCAGTATGCATTACTTAATCAATTAAGTCCACTTAGCAAGTCCTGAGAATAATTTAAGCTGCTCGGCGACTCATCCGATCCTCCCTTAAAGGCCAATCCTGTTCTACCCACCCCGTTCTAAAAGAGGAGATTTCAAATGAGAGTTACAAAACCCCATTCTAAGACCCAGGTCACTTCTGGCCTAGGGAGTATCCTGATTTTGCTCGGCAGCACTCTCGTCGGATGCAAAGCGTCCCCCACTACACCGGTCAACCCAGTCCATATCGAAAATGTATCCGTGAACACCACAACTGCGGCCAATCAAGATGCACTCGTGAATTTTTCGATCACTTTGTCGACCGGAAACTTCACAGTAGCCGCAATCAACCTCCCTGTCCTGGACCCAAAAACTCCCTCTACCCAATACGGGACCTTGAGCCTTGCACCTGTGTTTTGCTCCACACCCTCAACCTGCCCCTATGGAAACGGTGTCCAAATTGGAGTGAACCTTGATCTTACGGCCATTTTGAAAACCAAAGGAGTCGCCCCACTTCTCCCGAACGGTGCTGCTCTCCCCGTGGGTGGCTTGCAAAACTCTGCCGTCATTGCTCTGCCTGTCGGTAATACCGGCGCTGAAATCTATTTTGCCTTTGGTCAAGGCGTAGCCATGCTCGGCACAGCCGTGCCATTCGCTCAAATGAACAGCGTCGGTCAGGCAATCCCTGGCGCAAATCTTTTTATCCCCGTGACAGTCAGCACCCCACAAGGATCCTTTAGCTTGTTGCCAGGCCTCTTCACCGGCAGAGCAACAAACACTACGGGGGTTGGATTTTTCGCAGATCTATCCGGCATCATCCCGAAAAATATGATCCTCGCTTCGCTCTCGGACCACACCTCACATCGTGCTGTCACCTCCACAGCGGTCGAACTCCGACACTCCAACACACCCCATGCTGAACCGGAGAAGAGCCGACTCGTCTTCCCTGCCACCTATCCTTCGACCGTCAAACGAAATCACCTCTATCAAGAATTAATCAACCTCAACTCTCGAGGAGGTTACTTGAATCTTCAATAGTTCTTTCACCAGTCGTTTGCATCTGTCGGTCTAAAATGAACCCCCCGCTATCGCGACTCTCAGCGACAGCGGGGGGTTTGCTTTGTCACTAAAATCACCACACAGATCGACTCAGGCACAGTCATTTATCGATTCAACTTGATTTTGTACGTTAACAAACGCATTATAGTTACAGTAGGTTTAATTATGATTAAAAATCAAGGTTCGATTGCACTGGCGATTTTCATCTTTTCAATCACCACTCTCCTTCAACAGTCTTTTGCTGTAAAGAGGCAGCCACTCACAAGCACGATCACCCATGCATCCCCGGTCGTGAAGACCTGGAAAAGTAACTCCCCGAACGGAGAGCTTCTCACTACTGTCCATCATCACGAGGACGGTACGGTCACGACGCAGTTCCATAAAGCCCCTGCGGATG
Source organism: Oligoflexia bacterium (assembly GCA_903854365.1). GTDB lineage: Bacteria > Bdellovibrionota > UBA1018 > UBA1018 > UBA1018 > CAINWE01. The sequence goes on along the minus strand of CAINWE010000453.1, from coordinate 5,497 downwards.
CACAGTTCCAGCACAGCGATGCGAGAACTAATCGTGATACACAGGCCCCATTACCAGGGAGCCTGAAGCCCAACAGTCGGACCCACCAGCAACAGACCAATAAGAGCGATTGAGATTCTGGCTCTCCAGGGCCCCCTTGCGCAGTGCCCGCTGCAGGCGAGCCTTGCATGAAAATCCGTACCTCATCAGTAGCTCATGATCAATCCGTTTACCCAAAATTAACCCAGTTGCGCAGACCACCGCGAGGCCACTTGGCTTTTTAATGACAAACCCCGGCCAAACCCCTATGCTGACGCCATGAAATCCATCTGGAAAACCGACGTTGATATTCAGACTCTGAACGCAAAAAGTTCCAAGACCATTCATCATTCCCTCGGAATTCAAATCACCGAAATCGGCCCCGATTACCTCCAAGGCACGATGCCAGTAGACGAGCGAACTCATCAACCCGCCGGACTACTCCACGGTGGGGCCTCAGCGGTGCTTGCAGAATCGCTGGGAAGTATTGCTTCGCTTCTCGTGGCGGGTCCGCTAGAAAAATCTTGTGTCGGCATCGAACTCAACCTGAGCCATCTTCGAGGAGTCCGCTCCGGGCAAGTCACCGGTCGCGCCACTCCGATCCGAGCGGGTCAATCGCTCCACGTCTGGGAAATCAAAATTTGGGACTCCTCCGATGCCGAGCGTAAGCCAATTTGCATCAGTCGCCTCACCGTCATGGTCCGCGATCGCTCGAGTTAAGTGCCTGATGCGCCCGACTTATCCCTGGGTCAACGTGCTTTTACTTGCGACCCTACTCCAGGGACCTTCTGCTTGGGCTTTGAGGCCGCATCAGCCTGGAGGTGGCGGAGGTGGTGCTGCGGCAGCACATCCTTACGCCGAATCCCTTCGGGACAGCGAATTCCCCCAGGTGATTCGTTTTGAGCCCATTTTGAGAGTCTTTCACGATGACCCGAGAGACTTGACCTACCTTGGCATAGGATCCGGCCCCAGTACCACGGAACCCCTCACGGCCGAGACGGACCAAATCATGCCCAGCTTTCTTCGACAAGAATTGGGCAAGGCTCCTGTGCGAGCGATCCACTTCGATCCTGCTCTTCACGAAAATCAAGGTCGCGAGCGGATGGCATTTCTGAGCGCCTATTTCGAAAAGTCGTTTCCTGGACTCACTCACTCGGTGCCGACGCGAGACCAGCCTTTTCACAAGTGGAGTTCGCCCCAACTCGAGGTGATCGTGGTTCCTGAAGCGCTTTATTACCAGGGCGATGCCCAGGTATTTTCCCCACACCCACGAAGAGATCAGGACGACGAAGAGTTTCTCACTCGGATCAGCCACGCCGTGATTCACTCCGGGGGACGCCTCGTGGTTCAGGATTTTTCGGGGCGCAGTCAAGTCGGACCCTTGAAACGGGTTTTTCAAGCCATGAGTCCTGACGAACAGATCGCATTTAAAGAGCGGGTCTTGTTTGATATGACTTATGGAGACGGGCATTGCAGCCCTGATATGAAATCCATGAAGCCGCTCACCGACGCCCACGGACATTTTATTAATTTCGCCCTATTCAATTCGGAGGAAAAGCGGGCTGCCATTGCGACTCATCCGGAGCTCAGACCGATTGCCCATGCTCAACTCGTCGCCCAATTTAAGAGCGTTCTCAATGAACACTATCCGCAATATCGACAGACGATGCTCTCTGACGTCGAGGGGATCGATCCTGCAACGCGGCACGCTCACGCAGCAGCGATCATGACGGTGCTTCGGGAGGGCCTCTCTCGCCAAATAGAAGTCCTCAGACAGATCCCGCAAGCCATCAGTGAAGCAAGGTTCCTAGAATTTCAGGAGCTATTAGCCAGATTAGAAGCACAAACCCAGCAAGGAAAATCAGCAAAGCAAGCGATCTACGATTGGTATACCCAGGCGAATCGATTATTGCCGTAACGCATGAGCCACAGCCCGAAGGCCATCCTGCATCATCAGCTTACCTAGCGGGGTTCTCGGAATTTGATCCACTCGATGCCATTGCCTGATTTTTTCAAAAGGTAGCACCTGCGAATCGAACTCCGCTCTGAGTTGCTCATACTGGCTCGCAGAAAGTGTCGAATCACTCATCAAGTGGATGACATGCCCGAGGCGTTCGTCTGGAAACGGAATCAGAGCCAAGTCCGTTGTCCAGCCCAAGCGAACTCGAATTCCTTCTAGAATTTGATTCAGCCTCGACATCTCGACTTTCTCGCCTCCAATTTTAATCAAATCGCCCGCACGCCCCAAGATCTGCAGAGAATGCCCCGTGAGCAACCCGCGATCCGTGGTCTTAAACCAGCCGTCTATCTTAGGATCGAAAGTAGTGATGGCCCCGCCAGAATCGCGGAGGATATACGCACTTAAAAGACTCTCCCCCTTCAAGCAAATCACCTCCCCGCCGCGAATTTCCCAATGAGGTAGCACGTGAAACTCAGAAGATCCCATCGGTGTCAGCGCAATCGTAGAGCAAGCCTCGGTCATGGCATAGGTCATCCGAATGGGCCAACCTAAGGCCCTCGCGCGCTCGAAAAGAGACGGCGCCAGAGCCCCGGCCCCGACGAGAACCGTTCTAACAGAAGGGGGACAGCGTACTTCATTCTGACAAAGATCAAAAATTTGCGCAGGCACGAGGGAGACTCGAGTCACTGCATATTTCATCATCGCATCGATGAACTCACCCACTCGCCACTGAGTGAGTACTATCGGGCTGGAACCCTTCAAATACGCCCGTGCACGAATCGCTAACCCCCCCACGTGAAAATCAGGCAGCAGAAGAAGCCATCGATCCTCCGAAGCATCGGAGAACGAGCCAAACGACGCAGCGTCTGCATCGAGTACTTGATTGACTGCTCGAGCCGAAGTCAGAAACGCATGTTTAGACAAAACCACCCACTTCAATCCCGAGCCTTGCTGAGAGGTCGTGCCCGAGGTCAGGAGAAACAAATATCCACGAGTGCTGGCTGGGTCCCCCTGAGCGAAAGATTCACGCTCTCGCTCAAAAAAAAGCGGGGCTCCGGCGTGAAGCACTTCCAACTGATCTCGCACTTGCTCGACGGGTAAGCGTGGATTCAGGAAAAAATAATGCTCGTCCGACATCCAAACGAGCTCACCTCGAGTTCGCAGAACTTCTAGGCCATCTCTTAACTCGATCACGGCACAACGCCGAGCGCCAAACCCACACTGAGCAACACGCCAAAACTCAGATGGAGCGCAGCCCCTTGAGCGAGAAACTGGTTATACATCGCTCCCGGTGGAGTCTGCCTCACATTTTGAACGAGCCTTAAGGCGATCGGGAGAGTGAAGCAAGGGAGCCACGCCGCCCATTTCAGCCCAAATGAGGACCAATAAAATGCTCCCAAAAAAGGCGCCAAAGCGAGAACTGCAATCTCAACCTTGGAAAATGACTCTCCAAACCGCACAGCTAACGTCTTCTTGGAAGCCTTAATGTCGGTGGCACGATCTCGGAGATTATTCACGGCAATCAGCACAGTCGCCAGAAAGCCCACCTGGGTACCCGCTACCCAAGCTCCGGAGTGGAACGTCCCTGAATTGAGATAGAACATCCCGCCTACGGCCACCCAACCAAAAAAAATGAGCACGAAAAGATCGCCCAACCCCCAATAAGCCAAAGGGAAAGGACCCGCCGTATAAGCATAGCCCGCCAAGACTGAAAAAAGCCCAATCCCGACCAACGGCCAGCCTCCGGCCAAAACCAGCGGAATACCCAAAAGAATGGCCACGAAAAAACACAAAAATCCGGCCGAAAACACAGCACGCGGAGACAAAAGGCCGCTCTGGGTGACGCGCTGAGGTCCAATCCGCTCCGCCGTATCTGCGCCCTTTTCAAAATCAGAGGCATCATTGATGAAATTGGTTCCGATTTGGATGAAAAGCGCACTCATCAAAGCGAGTGCCGCAAGAACGGGTTTAAAATCTTGAACTAAACCATAGGACAGGGCTGAACCCACTCCGACAGGGACCAGCGCAGCGGTCAACGTTTTTGGGCGCAGGGCAAGAATCCAGTGCTTCATCCAACACTCCCCTCCGACTTAGGGAAACTTAGGAAATTGTCTGAAATTGGGCTTCCGCTTTTCTACAAACGCATTTCGCCCCTCTTTTGCTTCTTCAGACATGTAGTAAAGCAGCGTCGCATTTCCGGCCAAATCCAAAAGGCCCATTTGACCGTCGCAATCGGCATTCAAAGACGCCTTCAGGCATCGCAGCGCCAGGGGCGAGTGCTCCAGCATTTCGCGGCACCACTTCATCGTCTCCGTCTCGAGCTCTTCATAAGGGACGACGTGATTGACCAAACCCATTTCTAAAGCCTGCTTGGCATCGTACTGCCGGCAAAGATACCAAATTTCACGAGCTTTTTTCTGGCCCACAATGCGCGCTAAGTAGCTGCTTCCGAGCCCCCCGTCAAAGGATCCGACCTTAGGCCCCGTTTGTCCAAATCGCGCGTTGTCCGCTGCAATCGACAAATCACAAACGACGTGCAGAACATGCCCGCCACCAATCGCATAACCCGCGACCATCGCCACAACAGGCTTAGGCAATCCACGAATTTTTTTCTGTAAATCCAAGACGTTCAGGCGAGGAACCCCATCTTTGCCGACGTACCCACCCGTCCCACGAACTTTCTGATCTCCGCCTGCACAGAAGGCATCCTTGCCTTCTCCGGTCAGAATGACAACTCCAATGGAGCTTTCATCTCGACAAATATCAAATGCCTCGAGCAACTCTTTAACCGTCTCCGGCCGAAACGCGTTTCGAACTTCAGGCCGATTAATGGTGACTTTTGCGACCCCGTCCTCGGTTCGCTCGAGCTTAATATCTTTAAAATCATGCATCTTGATCCAAGTGTCCATGGACTTCTCCTCAAATCTTAGGGTTTTACTTTGGGAAGCGCCCCATTCCTAACACACTCTCCCGCCTGGGTAAAACCGTTTACACTCCCTCACGCCTCGCCGTGCGCAGTCGATCAAACTGAGCTTTCACTTTCTGGAGAGAAGCCCTCAAAAACTCCAGCTCCATCGTTAACCTCGCGAGTTTAACTTCCTGACCCCGATAAAAAGCCATCGTATGCGTTTGACCCCCAGCAGCCTCCCCATTATGAGTCAACTCATGGGTGATGGTGTCCAATAGCGCAGTTAGGTTTTGGGTCTCCATCTTTCCCGATTTCAAAAATTGATCAAAAATCTTATAGGAATTACCGGCTAAGTTAAAAGCGATTTGCCGACCTCCTTGCACAGCCCGAGCCTCGGAATTGTCCGGATTCTCATAGAAGCTGACTTCAGTCTCCGGAAAAAACAATTTCGCAACTTGAGTGGCCCACTTCGCAAAGAAAGGCAAAGTCTCCTTTTTTACCAGCATCGGATGGCTCTGAATCATCGCCTGAGCCGAACTCCAAGCCGAGACACCCCTGCCATGATCGTCACTGCCGTGCAAGGAAGCTCCAGCGCCGGCCAACGAAGCTGC
>CAINWE010000452.1 GCA_903854365.1 Oligoflexia bacterium | reverse complement strand
CTGCAGTACACTCCTGAGTAACTTGAGGCTAGGAAAGTCGAATAATCCTTTCGAAACGAGGTCGATGGAGACCTTTTCGCTGAATTTCTTTCCGAGCTCGACTCGTCGCCCGGCTAAGTATCGACCTGGTTCTTGCTGCGCCAAATGGTCTCGAACATAGTCTCGATGGGGAATACAATCTCCATCGAGGAAGATCATCACCTGACCCTGCGCCCGTGCAAGAGCCTGGTTGAGGATCTTGCATTTTCGAAATCCTTGGTGCGCCTGCCAGACGTGTTGGGCAGGGATTTGGGTGTTTTGCATAAAACGCTCGATGATCTTTGCCGTTTCGGGTCCTGACCCGTCGTCGCAAAAGAGAACTTCAAAGTCTCGAGTGGATTGCCTTGCGATTCCAGCGCAGACGAGTTCGAGATGCCGAGGCATTTCATAAGTGGAAACAAAAAGGGATGCTTTCATTTGAACTTTTTATGATAATTTTATCCAGAAATGGACATTTTTTAACATGAATTCACTTCCCATCACCGTTACGATCATCACTTTGAATGAGGAAGCGAAAATCTCTCGTGCCCTGCAGAGTGTCACTTGGGCGGCTGAGGTTTTGGTAGTTGACTCTGGGAGTACAGATCAGACTCGAGAAATCGCAAAGGCTCTCGGTGCCCGTGTTTTAACTCGTGCATGGGAGGGCTACGGGCAGCAAAAAAATTACGCCCAAGATCAGGCTTCATACGATTGGGTTTTGAATTTGGATGCAGACGAAGCGGTGTCTGCCGAGTTAAGAGATGAGATTTTCAATTTTTTCGCAGAGCATCGCGACAAGGCGGCCGGGAAAGGGCCGGGTCCAGGGTTCGTTGGAGCAGCTATCCCGCGCAAAACCTTTTATTTAGGGCGCTGGATCAAGTATGGGGGGTGGTACCCTAATTATTTGGTGCGCCTCGCCGATCGCAAACACGCTCGATGGAGTCAGCCAAATGTGCACGAGGAGCTTCAAGTGCAGGGAGTTGTTCAAAGGTTCGCATCCCCGCTGCTTCATGATGCTTTTTCTAGCATTGAAGACCAGATTCTCACGAACCTGAGATTTTCTCGACTCGGTTCAGAAGATCTCAAAAAAAGGGGAGCTGCTTCTAGCTTAGTGCGCTTAATTTTTAAGCCAATAGGAAAGTTTTTAGAGACTTATGTCTTGAAGCGGGGATTTTTGGATGGTCTTCCTGGTTTTATTATTTCGGTGAATGCGGCCCACAGCATGTTCCTCAAGTATGCTTACTTGAAGGAAACGGAGATCAAGCGTGAAAGTACTGATCGTCGATTGTAATATTGATCCGGAGTATTGGGGTTCTGCTGATTTAGTCCGCTTAACAAGGATGCACGCCGGGAGCACTGTGTGGGTGAGGCGAGGGCCTGAAGGGGACCTTCCGCACAGGGTGGAGGATTTTGATCGCATTCTTGTTTCGGGCTCGAAGACGAGCGCCTCAGAAAGCGCTCCTTGGATTGATCAGTTACTTGAATTCATTCGAAGAGCCGCGGATTTTAAAATTCCGTTTCTGGGCGTGTGTTTTGGGCACCAGATGTTGGCTCGAGCTTTTGGAGGCGTCGGCTCTGTTCGAAAAGCAAAATCACCCGAATTCGGATGGGTAGAGATTCAGACTGAGGCGACTTCGCCGTTGATGGCGGGACTCCCGGTTCGATTTCATAGTTTTGCAGCGCATTTTGATGAAGTTGGGGAGCTTCCGTCGGGGTTTAAAGTGTTGGCTCGCTCTGAGGTCTGTGCGATTCAGGCTTGTCAGTTATCTGATTTGCCCATCTACGGGATTCAGTTTCATCCCGAAAAGACTTGGGAGACTGCAGAAAAGTTGTTGATCGATCGAGAGAAGTTTGGGGAGCCTGTACCATTTTTGAATCGTAAGCAAGGGCGGCTCCTCTACAAGGATGAGATCGCTGATCGGATTTTTAACAATTTCTTGAGTGGAGGTTTGGAATGAGCATCTCAAAAGGCGCCAAGAAGCCCTTCAAAATTGAGATTCATCCCGGGGTAGTCGCTTTGTTTAAAGGTCTATTTGTTGTGTGTTTGCTTTATTTTTTGTTTAAACAGGGTTTTCTGTCGATTGAGTTAACGGCCCAGGCCTTTAAGAAATGGGATCGCGTCGTTCCTGCGGCATTAGCAACGGGAGTCGCAACTGGCCTGGGTGTGGTTCGTTGGCAGTACCTCCTGAGAGCGCAAAATATTCGATTAGGGTGGGGTCGAGTTTTGGAGCTGAGCCTAGTTGGTAATTTTTTCAATATCGCTTTGCCGGGTGCCGTGAGTGGTGATTTCGTTAAAGCCGTCTATGTAGGTCAGGATACTCAGGGACAAAAAGCAAAGGCGTTTGGAAGTATTCTTTTCGATCGGGTAGCGGGTTTGTCGGCACTCGTGGTGGTGGCTGCAGCTGCCCTGTTGCTTGGTCTGAATGATTTTGTCCATTCTCCGGTTTTATCAGGGATTGGTTTCATTCTCGGTTTTTCTGCGGTGGCCGTGGTGTTGTTTTATCTGTATTTGTTTTTTGTGAGGGAGCGCCACGATCCTCTGCTTAAAGTGCTTCGCTGGCTAGGGCAGCGACTCCCCAAGCTCAATGGATTGACTCGGATTTACGAGGGTCTGAGGCACTATCATCATCATCGTTGGACCGTGATGATCGTGTTGTTGATCTCGGTTGTGATCCACCTCTTAGTCGGTTGGAGCAGTTTTCAATTGGTGCAGGCGGTGGATGATGCGAAGCTTTCGTTGTTGTCGATGTATTTGGTGGTCCCGATCGGACTGCTGATTACGGCGGTTCCTGTAGCGCCAGCGGGGGTAGGTACGGGAAATCTTGCTTTCCTCTACCTGTTTCAGCTGATCGGATCTGAGCGTGGCGGTGATACCTACAGTTTGATGGCGCTCTTGAATATCTGCCTGGGTGCTGTGGGTGGAGTCGTTTACTTGCGGTTAAAAAAGCCGCCCAAGAGTCGGTAGCTGCGGTACTCAAAGAGACGAATCCCCGTGAGTTTTTCGATGCAGTCGAGAGCGATTTTTTTAGAGTCGCCGAGGCTCACCTGAAAAGGAGACCGGGCGAGATCCCAGTGCCAACCTTTTTGTTCAATTCTATCCTTCATTACTGAGGGATGAGATTCTCGGAAGGGCTTGAGTCCCCAAAATCGTTTGTAGCGATAATTCTCGCCCGTATGTGGAGTTCGGTTAGCTAAGTTCTTTTTTGAGGGATCTCCGTGGTAGAGTTGGTCCATGAAGAACGTCTTTTCCTTCATGGCGCTAGGCTTTCTTACCCAGCCGTAGTGAAAGACTCGAGCTCCACTTAGAATCACGGAGAGCTTGCTCCCGTCTGTTTTTCTGAAGCTTTGGGCGTCTCCCACGCTTTTGGGTTGGGAATTCCGTCGGACGGCTCGTACCTCGCGGCGATACGTGCTCCTAGACTCCTGGATGACATCGAAGGAGCCGTAAAAGTGGTAATAATTAAATAGGAGTCCCTCGACTTTGGGGTCCGTATGCACGCGTTCCAGTGTTTTTTTAAGAATAGGTAGGTCTGCCTCGTGTAAAACCTCGTCCGCCTGTAAGTAAAAACACCAATCGCCTGTGCAGCGAAGTAGCGCTGCGTTAGTCTGTTCGGATAGAATGAGTCCGCCTCGCTTTTTTTCGGGCTGATCGAGCTGCCAATCGGATTCAAAGGGGATGACTTTGCCTTGTCCCTCGTTGGTGGCGAATTTTTGAATTTGCTCCCAAGTGTCATCATCGCCACGACCGACGTTGATGATCAGTTCGTCAACGAGTGGGAGGAGGGATCGAAGCGATTCTAAATAAGGGTAGTCAAATGATGTGCCGTTACGAACGAGGGTAAAGCCTGAAATTTTCATGGGATTTCCTGAGGGATGTTGGTCTGTGGGAGGTTGGATGGACTTTGAGGGATGACGGGGGCTCGTCGCGCTATTTTCTTGCAGGCTGCAAGGACTGCCTCAACGCCAATCAGCCGCATGCATCGATGATCTTCGATTTTGCAGGTCTGCAGACCGCACCAGGCGGGCATCCCGGGGTCCGCGTCTCGTCTGCAGGTGAGTTCGTCTCTGAATAAATAGGGATTTCTGTCGAGTGGGTAAGGGTGCCACTCAAATGGATCCTCTGGACCAAACAAAGTCACCGTGGGGGTTTGCACTGCTACTGCGAGGTGCTTGGGCCCGGAGTCGCTCCCTGCCCAAACGGAAGCGAGGCTGAGGACGGCCGCGAGCTTTCGTAAGGGCGGGGCTGAGAGAGTTTTCACTCGTTTTCTGAGCTCTGAACGCTTCGTAACTGAGTCGAAATGGGTCCTGAGCTGTTCGTCCAAAGTGTCGAGGAATTGTTTGAGGAGATGGTCTTCGTTGGGGCCGGTTAAGATCAGGACAAAGCCGGCTTCGTTTTGGGCCCATTCGATCGCCAGATCAGCCCAGCGCTGAGTGGGCCATTGTTTGGTGCCTCGGCTGGCTCCTAGGCTGATGGCGAGCAAAGGAAGGCCGAGCTCGAGTTCTCTGAGGGCCTCGGATGCGACTCGCAACTCGGAGGGCTGAAGAGGAAGCGAGGGGAGTCTTCCGGCGGGGACATGGATCCCTAAAGCGCGCAGAGTGTCCATGTCTCTTTCTAGGACGGGTTTGATCGTGCCTTTGCCCGGAATCGTGACGGTGGAGAATCGGTCTTGGTCCGAGTGCCCATGAAAATGAACGGATCGGACGGGGGCTCCGCTGGCATAGGCGAGCCATGCGCTCGAGGGGCTCGCATGAAAGTTCACGACCGTGTCATATTTTTCTTGCCGCAACGCTCTAGCGAGCCAGGCGATTTTGCCGGCTCGAGCAAGGGGGTGAGGTGCTCGCTCGTAAGTCCAGAGTGTTTGGATGTCCGGATGTCCTTCGAGGAGGTGTGCCCAAGGTTGAGGAATTAGGAGATCAATTCGGGCAAGCGGAAACGCTTGCCGAAGCTCTTGCAGCGGAGCGGTCGTGAGAAGGGTGTCGCCCAAAGCCCTGAGTTTGATGGCGAGAATTTTTTTTGGGGTCATTCGTTCGAAGACTAACGTAATTTTTGGGCAAAAAAAACCCCCAGCTCTAAAATTAGGGTCTGGGGGGCGTCTCAGTTTGGAATCCTAGGCCCAAAGGACTTTGGACTGCAAAAGCGAACGAAAGACCGGAAGGGCCTTATTTAGCTTCATTGTGTTCAGCATCAGGTTTTTTGCCTTTGTGGCCGTGGCCGTGGCCGTGCTTATGTTTTCCTTCTTGTGCTTTTTCAGCAGCAGGTGCAGCGGCAGGTGCTGCTGCAGCAGCAGGTGCTCCGCTTGCAGCAGGTGCAGGTGCTGCTGCACCGTGTTCATTAGCGAAAGCGAAAGAGGACATAGCGAAAACTGCAGTAAGGATCAAAGAAAGCTTTTTCATAAATGCTCCTATAGGTGTTATTAAATCATTCCTAGATTCAAAATAAGATCTAGTCCTATTCTATTTAGAAGAATTCTTTTCATTCGTGCAAGATTTTTTTCAAGGAAACGTGATTTCTTTTCAAATCGAACGATTTTCGAAGTGAGTTGAGAAAATCGATTGAGCGACTTTGATACACTGTTGCGGAATGCCCCAATATAAAAATCGAGGGGCTAGAGACGAGATTCAAATCGATAAATCTGCCGAATGTCGATATGAGGAAATCGAAGGTGTTTCAACTTCATGGCAGAAAGCTGAAGGATGAGCTTAGTCTGCCTGCTTTTATCTTGAAACCGCACTTTCTTCACTTCTCCCGTAATAAAGGATTCGACTTCGGCTGGATGAAAGCAAAAGCCTCGCGAAAACTCAAAGCCGCCTTTGAATGGAATAATTCTCGCTTCAAAGATATCCCCTCGCGCGAATCCCCGGTTGATCTCTGAGTCAGTAACGGTATGACTTTTGTTCGAAAAGAGGTCGACGACAACGAGTCCTTTTCGGGTGAAGGTAAATCGTTTCAAACGAAAAACGGAGTGAACCGTCGAACAAAAGTCTCTGTAAATGTTGAGCTCTTCGCTAGAGAAACGGTCCTTATTTTTTCGAAAATAATACTTGATGGGGGGGAGATCAACCCCTGGTAGATCTCGGTCAAAGATGTACCAATCCATGAAGATACACATTCTTTGTTCGAACTCAGAATCGTCTTCATAGACAATCCCTGCTTTGTCGAAATATTCTAACTTGGCGTTATAGACCTCTCGGTAGTATTCGCCCGTGGTGAAGTCTTCAATAATCGGTTCGAGATATTTCTGATACACAGTCTTTCAATCCTAGCAATTTTAAAAAACTTATTCAATTTTTTGCAGCATTCTTTCGCTTCTGAGGTGAGGCAGGAAGCTGGAGCTCTCAGTATAGTCAATAGATAGCCAAATGAACCAGGGTTTTCCTTGGACGTGTGAGGCAGGCACCAGGATCCAGGGCTTCCCTTTTTTGGAGTCCACTTCTGACCTCCAGTCGCCGACCACGAGATAAGTGTTGGGGGGTACCTTTTGTTCGTCGAATTCGCTTGGGAAGTCTGGGTCAAAGCAAATTTGAAACGAGGACGCACTGTCGGGGAGCTTCTCGAGAGTGCATTGGGATGGCTTCTTCTGAGTGGGAGTGATGGGAGTGGTCGGTGGAGGAGAGCCTTCAAGAAGGCGACTATTCAAAAGGGTGTGGCCGCCCTTCATGCCGACACGGTCACCTGGGAGTCCGATCACCCGGCGGATGTAATGAGTTGGCGTGCCTGAAGGATCTGAGGCGAGGTCCGACTTGAAAACAATCACTTCTCCACGCCGAAGCGGAGTGCCTTTGTTGTAAGTTTGGAAGGGCCATTTCCAAACCAAAACAGTGTCCCCCGGGATGAGGGTGGGACTCATGACTTTGCTTGGAATCTGATAGGGCTCAGCGACCCATCGGCGGATGGAGATAGCCAAAACAGCGGTAAGACAGAGGGTCAGGATATAGCCGTTGAAGTGATGGGAGTTTTTACGATGCAACCCTCATCCGCCTTTCTAGTCGACTTTTAAGACCGCTAAGAAGGCTTCTTGGGGGATTTCGACGCTGCCGATTTGCTTCATCCTCTTTTTGCCTTCTTTTTGTTTCTCGAGTAGTTTGCGTTTTCGCGAGATATCGCCTCCATAACACTTGGCGGTGACGTTTTTCCGCAGGGCTGAGATGTTTTCGCGAGCAACGACTTTCGAGCCAATCGCGGCCTGAATGGCAATTTCGAACATTTGGCGCTCGATCAGTTCTTTCATTTTTTTTGCGAGCTCTCGTCCTCGATAGGCGGCCTTATCTCGATGAATGATGAGAGATAAAGCATCTACGGGTTCTCCATTAATTAAGATATCGAGTTTCACCAGGTCGGCGGGTCGATAATCTGTCAATTCGTAATCCATGGAGGCATAACCTTTGGTTGCACTTTTGAGTCGGTCGTAAAAGTCGAAGACCATCTCGTTGAGCGGCATTTGATAAATGAGGGCTACCCGGTCTTTCGTGACGTAATCCAGTTTTTCTTGAATGCCTCGACGCTCGTTACAAAGCGCCATCACGGCTCCAACGTACTCGGAGGGCATGTGAATCGTCAGGCGAATATAGGGCTCCTCAATCGTTTCGATCCGAGTCTGATCCGGTAGTTTTGACGGATTGTCGATCATGTCGATTTGCCCGTTGGTTTGTTGGACACGGTAGATGACCGAGGGAGCCGTAGTGATGAGGTTGAGGTTATATTCTCGTTCGAGTCGTTCTTGAACGACATCCATATGCAGGAGTCCCAGGAAGCCGCAGCGAAAGCCAAACCCTAGAGCGCTGGAGGTTTCTGGTTCCCAACTGATGGCTGAGTCGTTGAGCTTGAGTTTTTCGAGGGCTTCTTTGAGATTATTGTAGTCATCGGCGTCAATCGGGTAAACACCGCAAAAAACCATGGGCTTCACTTCCTTGAAGCCTCCAAGGGGACCGCTAGCCAGGTGATTGGCGTCCATGATGGTGTCGCCCACTCTCATGTCGCGGACATCGCGAATGCCGCAGACGATCGCACCCACTTCTCCACTGCTGATCGATTGGACATCAGTAAATTTCGGGGTGAACGTTCCCACTCGCTGGACTTCGAACTCTTTGCCGACATGGTGAAGTCTAATTTTGGTCCCTTTTGCGATTTTGCCTTCAAACACTCGGCAAAGCGCAATGACCCCTTGGTAGGGGTCGTACCAGCTGTCAAAAATTAAGGCTCGCAGAGGTTCCTGGTCGGCATCTTTAGGTGCAGGGAAATATTTGACAACGGCTTCGAGCACGTCGTCGATTCCAATTCCAGATTTAGCGCTGCAGAGTACGGCTCGAGTGACGTCCACGAGGCCAATCATTTCGTCTACTTCTCCAAGGACCCGTTCAGGGTCAGCAGAGGGAAGGTCGATTTTATTGACCGCAGGAAAGACTTCCAGGTTGTTTTCGAGTGCCATAAAAACGTTTGCCAACGTTTGGGCCTCAACTCCTTGCGAAGCATCCACAACCAAAATGGCGCCTTCGCAGGCGGCAAGGGAGCGCGAGACTTCATATGTAAAATCGACGTGACCGGGAGTATCAATTAGGTTAAGGATGTAGAGTTCGCCATTTTTTGCTCGATAGCTGAGTCTTGCGCTCTGCGCTTTGATGGTAATTCCTCGTTCTCGTTCGATATCGAGATTGTCTAGGAATTGGGCCTCCATTTCGCGACTGCTGACCGTTCCAGTCTTCTCCAAGAGTCGATCAGCTAGGGTCGATTTGCCATGATCGATATGCGCAATAATGCAAAAATTACGAATGTTTTTTGACATAGTTTGCGACGGAAACTAGCAGAAATCCGTCGTCGAGGGCAACCGGTATTAAGGATTTGGAAATGGAAAGTACGAAAGTGTTAAAAATCCATGACCTGGCCAGGGGCGGGTCAGGAGTTTCGAGGGATAGTGAGGGACGGGTCATTTTTGTTCCCTACACGGCTCCTGGCGACTCTGTGCGGGTCCAAGTTGTCGAGGAGAACAAGCGCTACGCAGAGGCGACCCTTTTAGAGGTTCTAGAGCCTTCGCCCCTGCGCCAGGTACCTCGGTGTCCCGCATTTACGGTCTGTGGAGGGTGTCAGTGGCAGCACATCCCCTATGATTATCAGTGGAAGATCAAATCTCAAGGGGTGCTCCACGCTTTGCAAAGGGTGCAGGTGGAGCCACCCCAAGCTGTAGACTGGATTCACGCGGATCGCGTGTGGGAATATCGAAATCGGGTGCAGTTGAGGGGGTTTCAAGATCAATTGGGATTTTTTCAGGCTGGGACCAAAAGTCTCGTGCCAGTGGATCGGTGTGATTTGGCTCGGCCTGAAATTAATCAAAACTGGGACGCGGTCCGGAAAGCCGGAGTGCGTCTTTCCAGGCCGTATAAGGTAGAGCTTGAGGTCACTCAAGACGGTCAGCTGACTGAAACCTGGAACGCCGGCCATTCAGCCCGAGGGTTTCGTCAGGTTCATGATGACCAAAACGAAAAGCTAAGAAAGTGGATTTTTGATCAACTGCCCGAATCGGAAGTCCTTCTGGATCTTTTTGGAGGGAGCGGCAATTTGAGCCTACCTTTGGTTGAAAAGGTTGGACGGATTCACTGCGTGGATTTGAGCGTTCCGCGCGAGCGAGCGCCTCAGCTACCCAGTCATTTTGAGTTTCACCGTTCGGCCGTGCTGCCGTGGCTGTTGAAGCAAAAGGTGGTTAAGAATCTTTGGCCTAACGGCAGGGAGATTGTAGCACCTCAGGGCAATGTCGGGGTCAGTGCTATTTTAGATCCGCCTAGAATCGGCCTAGGATCCGATTTTTTAGCGATTGCTCAGGCGTTGGAGGGTCTCGGGGCTCAGGTCTTAGTGAGTGTGGGATGCGATCCGGATGCCTGGAGTAAAGATATCTCTCGCTGGGTGAAGCGGGGTTGGCGGTTGGAAAAGGTGATGGTCATTGACCTTTTTCCTCAAACTGCTCATGTGGAGAGTGTCGGCTTTTTGACGCGTTTTGTCTAAGAAGTGCGTGAGTGTTTGACAGGCGGTCATTTGCCTTTTATTTTAAGGATATGGGGTATTTATTTGTGAGGGGTTGGATTGTCTTTTTAGTTTTGGGATCGCTTGTGATGCAAGGATGTGTATCTGGGAGAAAAAAAATTGAGCTCACTCGTGCAGAAAGGGCCAGAATGTTGGTCGAAGTTGCGAACGGGGCGCTTTTAGAGGGAGATCCAACAGGAGCACTGCAAAGTCTAAGTGAAGCTGAAAAGGTCGATGATTCTTTACCTGAGCTGCATCATTCCTATGCCCTAGCCTACCTTAGAAAGCATGAGCTAAAAAGAGCCATAGAATGCGCTAAAAAAGCAGTAGCATTGAATCCAGAATATCCTGAGGCGAATAATACTTTGGGAAAATTATTGATGGAGGACGGAAAGCTTCTTGAAGCGAGGGCTCCTCTGCAGCGCGCAGCTAAAAATGCCATGAGTCGTGAGGCTTACAAAGCTTGGACTAATCTAGGGATTATTCATTATCAGCTGGGGGATCTAGCGGAGTCTGAAAAAATGATGGATCGCGCGATTGATGAGGCTCCCGCCTTTGCTTGTGTGGCCTATTTTTATCGGGGCCAAATTAAGCAGCGAAATAACAGCTTAAATTCGGCGATTTTAGACTATGATCATGCCACCCGCAAGGTTTGCGCCAGTTTTGGCGACGCTTATTTAGCGTTGGGGACGGCGTATGAGCAGAACAGGCAGTACGAATTGGCGCGAAAAGCCTTTTTGGAGGTTGAAAAGCGTTTTCCTAATACTAAGGTGGCTCAGCAGGCGATGGATCGAGTTCGGTTTCTCCCCTAATGGAGCAATCTGGAGGCAAAGAATCTAAAGTGTCAAAAAAGGATGTCAGTT
>CAINWE010000451.1 GCA_903854365.1 Oligoflexia bacterium | reverse complement strand
TCTCTCGGGCTAGCCACCGTGTTCTACCTGACTCAAACATCACCCGTCAGTGCCGGTAAAAAAACAGAAAGAGACCAAACTAACGAGCCGACTCCGGAGGGAGTCCTTCGCCAGCAAAAAATCACCAAATATTTTTTCAAAAAAATTCAGGCTCCCTCGACATCACTCCAAGACCTTGATCAAAGCATCCTGGTGCAAGTTGCAAGTTTTCTCGATCCAGCTTCTCTAGCGGAATTTGCGGCCACCTATCCGGCTGCCACCGCTGCCGTCCAGAGTGCCCGAGAAGAAGCCTGGAAGCAGGATTTGGCTAAACTCAACTTCCGCCCTCTGCCCACAATCACCGAAGAGGACATCAAAATCTTGAGCGATGGCGGTGTTGAGACCCTGATTCGCGAGCCCATTCAAGCATTGAAAGTCTCGCAACACCCCGTGAGTATCGGCCTCTACCGAAGCACGATGGGGCGCTACCCAGATCTCTACTACCCTCTGATCTCCCTTTCGCAATACAAAGCGATCTGGCAAATCGAAGTATACCACACCCGCTGGGCCGAGAATCCCGAGCAGGCACTCACGGTCACTGATGCTTCGGAAAATCAGGCATTCATTGATCGGTTAAATCAGAAATCCGGACGACGATTTCGCCGACTCACTTCAGCCGAAGAAGAGTACTTACTGAGAACCGAACTCTTCGGCCAAGACCGATGGCCTCAAGAATCTCGGGAGCGAGGTTACGAGTTCGATGCATACTTCGAGCAAAGCGAAGGCTTCCATCTCGCTGAGGAATTACCACAAGAAAGGAACTCGAAACTCTGAACACTCAGTGGGCCTCTCCCGTTGCAACCCGGATTACCGACCTCAAGGAGATCCTCCGCGGCTCTGGAGCTCAGGCTGAACATGAGCGGCTCATTTTGCGTTCCTGGGTAGCTACTCAACCCCTCCTGCACTGCAAACACAATCCCGAGGACTACTTCCCATACCAGATCCGGTCCCGACTCAAGGAACTCGAGAAGACGTTTGAAAGCCTAGGTCGACTCTATTCAGAACATTCGAGCAAAGACGGCTCAAAGAGATTACTCGTCCAGCTCAGCGATCTTCAATTGGTCGAGACAGTCCTCCTTCCGCGCGACGGAGTGTGTGTTTCCAGTCAAGTCGGGTGCGCCGTTGGGTGTGCATTTTGTATGACAGGGCGCGGAGGCCTGAAACGACAATTGGGCAGCGCTGAAATCGTAGCGCAAGTCGTGCTTGCAAAGAGGCTGCAGAAAATTCGCAAGGTAGTCTTTATGGGAATGGGTGAACCATCCCACAATTTGAACCAGGTCCTAGAAGCGATCGAACTCTTAGGCACTGAAGGTGCAATCGCCCATAAACAATTAGTGTTTTCAACTGTCGGAGACCGCAGGGTATTTGAGCGGCTTCCCTTAGGTCGTGTCAAACCTGCACTCGCCCTATCGCTTCACACCACCCGAGCGGAATTACGGGCAAAACTCCTACCAAGAGCTTCACAAATCGATCCCGGTGAGCTCGTCGAACTTGGTGAACACTATGCCCAAGCAACGACCTACCCGATTCAATATCAATGGACCCTGATCGAAGGACTGAATGATAGTGAGGAAGAAATCGATGGCATCGTCAAACTCCTGAAACACAAGCGAGCGATTCTCAACCTGATTCCCTACAACACGGTAGAAGGCCTCGACTTTCAACGTCCCTCTTGGACGCGGGCTGCAGCTATGGCCCGCACCCTCCACCAACGTGGTATTCTTACTAAACTCCGTCGATCCGCCGGACAGGATGTGGATGGAGGCTGCGGGCAACTTAGAGTTCGAGCCACCCAACCAGAACACCCAACACCCAACAAGCGTTAGTGCAAAGTCATCAGCCCAGAACGCCGCCTTGACAAACGCTCCGAATCCGCTAGCAGTCGCCCCAGCGACCGAACACACGGGTCAGTGAAAAGGTCAGAATCTAACTCCCGCCCCAGCCACGTATTTAAACCATTCTTTAAACAGTCTGGTGCCCCGTACTCCTCGAAGTACACCAAAACATTCTCCTTAATTTTAAAATCCACCAAACCCACTGCCAACTTGTAAGATACTGTCAGGGCCGCGGACGGTTTAAAATAAAGAGTGAAAGTACCTTCTTCAGGCCCTTGAACAAACGCATAAAGACTTTGATCGAAAACGCCAGAACTCCTCACTGCTTCCTTGACCAAAGATCGGTCGGCGTGAAGTAACCCTTGCTCATTCAAGCGACTCAGGACATCCGCCTTGGCTTGAACAATCCCTGCTAAGAAAAATGCAACTACTACCCCCATAGGAGCAAACCATCGTACACTCTGTGTTCTCATAATTTCACTCTCTCTTCACGCTCCGTAACCAAAAAAAGAACCAAAGAGTCTTCTTATCGAGCCTCTCGCTGAAAAGCAACTCCCAACACTACCCCTACTCACCAACAAGTACCCCGAAGTACAAGCACGAATCATTGACATTTTAAAATTGAATCATTATTAGGAATGTAAAAAAATCACCACCCCTTAACTTTGAGAGCCACCCATGATGTATGCTTTTACACGAGTCACCGCACTCAGCGTATTTATATTCTTATCGCTCGTCACTGCACTCGCAGAGGCATCGCACGCGCCTCACCACTCAAGCAGCTATCCATTCCAAGCCCTCGAGAATGGCGTAGAGATTCGCCCCAGCACTCTACCGGAAGCAGGAAAAGGCCTGTTTGCCAAAAAAAATTTTCAACCCGGTGACACAATCGCCATATACTTCGGGGAAACCCTCCCCTATGAATTAAAGACCTACCTCAAATGCGGTTCCAGCGCCTATATCCAAAACTACGGCAATGACAGCAACCTCATGATTTTAGGAGACGTCAATCCGCCTGCTCCCCACCTCAGTGCACAACTTGCTAATGACCCGTATGTCACCGCTGACGATATCAAACAATTTCTCGAAGTCGATTGCACTGACCTCAGACCTGAGAGCCTCGTATTTTTTAAAGACTTTACCAAGCGGTATGCAAAATCATTATTAGATGAAAAGCCTTCGTTTTACTTACGGCCGCTCGAGCGCTCACTCGCTTTTGTAGCGGCTTCCCAAATTAGCGCCGGCGAGGAAATCCTATACCCCTATAGCGCAAGTTATTGGTGGATGATTTCAGTTTCAATCTGTAGTCGGAAGGGCTTACTCCAAAAGGCAAATGCGATTCAACGGGCGGCATCGGAAGCTTGGGAGGAAATCATTGCAGCAGCAACGAACCCCGAAGACGCCAAAAATTACGAGGAATTACTCGAATTTGAGGGGAGCTATATTGCATCCGAGGACTCAGAGATAAGAACAAAGGCAAACCATCGATTTGAACTCGAAACGCGACTCATGAGTCTCGTAGCGCCTGCGGATCTCCTCAATCTAGCCCTCTTTAGAGATGGAGACGATGTGTGCAGGACAAAAACTCGGGCGAGAATCCTGGAGGAATTCGGACTCAGGGAAAAACTTCTCGAAATATCAAGAATGCCAAATTCTGAGTTCTATGACGATCGATCGTATGGAAAAATCCATCCCCGCAGTAAGCAACTTTTTATGGACTTGATCGCATTCATTAAAGCACGACTCCCAGATCACTCCGGGTGGTTTGTCGACGTCCAAAATAGAAAATTACTTCCCTGGGACGACCTCCTTAGAATGATCCTGTCAGCAGACGAATGAACCCCTGAACCCTGACGGGAAACCTACCT
>CAINWE010000450.1 GCA_903854365.1 Oligoflexia bacterium | reverse complement strand
GAATTGTCTTTTTTTGATCCGGATCAAAAGATTTATTATACGAAGGCGACCGCGCCGATTGAGATTCATGTTCTCGATCCGCTACCCGGGTCAAATCTCCTGCCGGCACCGAATTCACCTGCGTTGGCTCAGGCGAGTGCGAGCCCAGAAGCTTCACCGAGTCGGTTGAAGAAGGAGGGATTAAGAGGTTGGTTGCCCCCAGAGAGCCGGTCGGCTGATACCGTGGGTTTGCCCATCTGGCGCTTTCTCGAGTGGGCGAGCTTTTTGGGACTGCTCTCTTTGGTGGCTTGGGTGGTTTCAGATCAAATTCGAAAGAGGACCCAGCCTTCGTCAGGTTTGATGGTGAAGTGGGATCAGCTCAAGTCCCTCGATGCAAAAGCTCTCGCAACGACTCCCATCCAAGAATTATCTGCCCATTATGAGGTTTTGAGCGAGGCTCTTTTGCAGACGATCGATGATACTTTTTCTACGAGCACTCGGGCGATTTCACGAAGCGAACTTCAAGGCATTTTGGCAGGGATTCCCGGGTTTTCTGACGATCTTTGGACCCGCTTGAGTCGGCTTCTGGATTTTGCAGATCTCGTCCGATTTGCCGGCGCGTCGGGGGCCGTGACTGAGGAGGACGCAAGGCGTCAGCTCGTCAATCAGGTGGGAGAAGCGCAGGCGATGATTCGAGAGATTCAGGCCTCTCAGAAATCTCCGAAGGACCCAGCTAAGATGAAGTTGCTTCGCAGAGGTCGAATGCCTTGAGGAGTGCCTTTGCCAATTCGACGTCGGCACGAATTTGGCTTTTCAAGCTCTCCAAGTCTTGAAATTTGATTTCAGCGCGGAGGCGTTGCACAAAGCTCACTTCGAGCGGGCGATCATAGAGATCGAGGGATTGGTCCAGAAGGTGGGTCTCGATCCAAGGTTCCAGGATCGCTTCATTCGTTTTGGCTAGAAATGTGGGACGGATGCCGAGGTTCGTGACGCTCGGGTAATTCTTTTTTTCGAACGTGGAGTAGGTCGCATACACTCCGAAGGGAAGTAAAAGTTTGTTTGCGGGTTTGAGGTTGGCCGTGGGGAAGCCGATTTGGCGGCCTCGGCTATCTCCGTGGGAGACCACCCCCTGGTAGGAGAATTTGCGCCCCAACAGGCGATTGGCGGCGTTGATCTCTCCGTTGAGGAGATAGCGGCGGATGGTCGAGCTGGAGACTGTTTCGTTCTCGAGTTGCATAGGGGGAACGACGATCAGATCGATGTTCGCACTGCGGCATAACTCTTGGAGAATCTCTAAATGTCCCCCTCGATTTTTGCCGAAGCCAAAATCATAGCCCACCACAATACATTCGGTTCGGAGGCGCTTGAGGAGGATTTCATTGAAAAATTCTTCAGGCTCGATGGTTGAAAATTCCCGATTAAACGGCTCCTCGATGGCGACGTCAATTCCCAGATCTTCAAAAATACTCAGTTTTTCGTCGTACGTCGTCAGGAGCTGGATGTCTCGCTGAGGATGGAGGGCGGCCTGCGGGTGAGGCTTAAACGTGAGTGCAAAGCTCTGGCCTCCTCTCGCTTGAGCCTGCTGGATCGCCAGGGCAATAATTTTCTGGTGGCCGATGTGAACTCCGTCAAAATTGCCAATCGTGACGACAGGGTGGTCGGAGCTCGATTTCAATTCGGTGATACTTCGGAAAATCTGCATAGGATCCTAGGAGGTCGAAGAACGGGGTTTCTGGTCGCTTTGCATTTGCTGGCTTTTTCGATCCTTGAAGCTGAATCCGCATTGATCAATCTCGGCGTCCACTTGGTCAAAGGGATAGTTTTTGCAATTAGCCGGTCTGAGATCTCCGTAGATCCGACAATAGGGCAGGTTTTGTTGATCCCGTCCGAGAAAGGGACACTTGTAGATAAGCTCGCAGCAGAGCCCGCAGCGATGACAATCGCCTTGGCGAGTTTCGGCTATGGACTTTTGAATGATCTCGGGTTTAAACGTGCCCAAATAGAAGCGTCGAATTTTTCTTAAGAGTTGTCCTAGGAAATTTCGCTCAATAATCTTCTGATCGTACCAGGCGCTGATGGCGGAATTCAAATTCATGGGACCATCATAAGCCATATCCAGCCTGGATTCGTCAAGCACAGATCCTCGATCAACTGACTCGGATCAGATCATTGATTTTCTTCAGTAAAAGGAGCACTCTAGAAGCACGGCAGCTTGAGCTCAGCGTTGATTCATTTCTCAACAACAGGGGTTTTGTATGGTTCTCAGAGGTAAAGCAGAAAAAAAAGTGTTTCAGTCCAAGCAGTCGACTCCTCGAGGGGCTACGATCATTACCGTAGCGAATCAAAAAGGGGGGGTCGGCAAGACCACGACGGTGATGAATCTCGGGGTGGCCCTGGTTAAAAAAGGCAAGCGTGTCCTGCTTGTAGACGGCGATCCTCAGTCTAATCTCACGAGTTACCTGGGGGTGACTCCCGGCGAGCCGCCTTTCGAGTCCCTGCAGACGCTCGATGAAGTTTACTTATCGAAACGACCAATTGATGCTCGCGCACGACATCTTTACATTACGCCGACTCAATCGGGGGTAGATTTGATTGCTTCTGATAAGGCGTTATCTGGAGTGGAATACTATCTCTTCACTCATTCAGATCGGGAAGTCATTCTTTCTCGTTTTTTTGAAACGATTCGCGATGATTATGATTTTATTATTTTAGATACTCCCCCGAGTTTGAATTTACTCACCATGAATTCACTTTGCGCTAGTCAGTATGTCCTGATCCCGGTTCAAACCGAATTTTTCAGTTTAGAAGGGATTGTCAAAATCAGGGAGGCGATCGAAGATGTTCGATCGCGTTGGAACTCCGACATTGCTATTTTGGGAGTTTTGCCGACCCAGTTTTCGAATCGCAGAAAACTCACTCAAGAAGTGATCGAGGCGTTGAAGCGAGAATTGGGTAGTCAGCTCTTTGATGCTGTTATCCATGATAATGCCGCTATTGCCGAAAGCTCAGGTCACGCACAATCCGTTTTAGAATATGATCGATCTTCTCGAGGTGCGCAGGACTATGTTTTAGCAGCCGAGGAGGTGCTGAATCGGTGTGAAAGGGGGGCGAATGCCTAAACACTTGGGAAGAAATCCATTTGATAAAAAGAAATCAAAGCCTCAAGCCGGGAGTCGCACTCATCGATCCGGGGATGCAATCGAGAAGGTTCCCCATGAAAAGGCACCTCAAAAAGGATGGTCCAAGTTTTCGGACTGGGCCATGATTCAAGTTCCTGCCCAGTCCGTCGTTTTTGCGCTGAAAGCGGCGCTGAGATTGAAGGATCTAATCGAACGCGATTAGAGGAAAAACAGGATCTCCCTGTATTTCGGGAATGGCCAATACTGATCTCCGACCGAAGTTTCCAGTTCGTCGCAAGTTTTTCTAATATCTAGCATGGCGTCCGATACTTTTTCTGCCAAAAGTTGGGCCTTTTGCTCATCAGTGACTGCTTTCTCGGCCGCGCTCAGAGCCTGATCGAGTTGGCCTCTCTGGGTTTTCAGAATTTCCGCTAATGCACTCAGTCGTCCTAAAGTATCGACCTGCGGCCCTTTGATGCCCAGAGCTTCGCTCGCGGCTGCGCCTTGAGAGAGATGTCCATGGTAAGCGTAAAGGCTAGGAACGATCTGGGTGTCAACCATCGATTTGAGGGTGTCGGCCTCGATCCATAGATTTTTGATATAGCGCTCGAGGCGTACATGAAAGCGGCATTGCATCTCGGCCTCCGAAAAAATCCCCAATTTCGCGAGGAGTTCCTTGGACGCGCGAGTATTCAGTTGATGGAGCGCTTCGGGTGTCTTTTTCAGGTGAGGCAGATGACGCGCTTCTGCTTCGGTCACCCAGTCAGTCGAGTAATTATTTCCTTCAAACCGGATGGGCTCAGATTCAATGAATGCTTCGCGGATCACCTCAAGAATCGCAGCCTCCAGGGTCGATGTGGTCTTCCGCTTCTCTTGGATGGAGGTAGTGAGTTGGGTGAAACCGTCAGCGACAGCGGCATTGAGAATCGTCACCGGAAAAGCAGTCGAAGCGGAGGAGCCTACGGCCCGGAACTCAAACTTATTTCCGGTAAAAGCAAAAGGTGATGTCCGATTTCGGTCGGTATTATCTTTCATGACTGAAGGGAGTTTACTGACGCCAAGCTCGATCATTGCCGCTTCAGCACTCAGGCCGGAATCTTTGCCGGCCGCGATTTCGTCAATAATTTGATTCAGCAAGTCACCCATGAAAACTGAAATAATAGCGGGAGGGGCCTCGTTGGCTCCGAGGCGATGATCATTTCCTGAGGACGCAATACTGGCGCGGAGGAGGCCGGCATGCTGATGGACGCCCTTCAGAACTCCGGCGAGCACGAGAAGAAAACGGAGATTTTGCATGGGCGTTTTACCCGGCTCCAGTAAATTTTCTCCGTCTAAATTCGGATCGCTTGAGGAGGCCATGAGAGACCAATTGTTATGCTTGCCGCTGCCATTGATGCCGGCAAACGGCTTTTCATGCAAGAGTACCGCTAGGTGGTGGCGGGTAGCGACCTTTCGCAGGATCTCCATCGTGAGTTGATTATGATCCGTTGCAATGTTGGCTTCCTCAAAAATGGGCGCGCATTCAAATTGATTGGGAGCCACCTCATTGTGACGAGTCTTAATGGGCACTCCTAGCTTGTAGAGTTCGTACTCCATTTCGCTCATAAAGGCCTGGACCCTGGCCGGAATACTTCCGAAGTAGTGATCTTCGAGTTGTTGCCCTTTGGGGGGAGAGCCCCCGAGTAGGGTGCGGCCAGCCATCATGAGATCCGGTCGTAGACCATAGAAACTTCGATCAATGAGGAAATACTCTTGCTCGGCACCGAGAGTCGGAGTGACGCGTTTTAGCCCTGAGTAGCCTAGAGGGGCGAGTAGCTCAATGGCGCGTTGAGATAAAACTTCAATACTTTTGAGCAGCCCGGTCTTTTCGTCGAGACTGTCGCCATGGTAGCTAATAAAGACCGAGGGGATACACAGGGTCTTCCCGTTCGTGTGTTCCATGATGAAGACTGGGCTCGTGGGATCCCATGCGGTATAGCCGCGCGCCTCAAAGGTCGTCCTCATTCCCCCTGAGGGAAAACTAGATGCGTCGGGTTCGCTTTGGATGAGTTGACTTCCAGAGAATTTTTCCAGGGTGGGGTGGTGGTCGTCAAAACTGATAAAAGCATCATGCTTCTCTGCAGTGAGGCCGGTTTGAGGTTGGAACCAGTGGCAAAAATGAGTTGCTCCGCGAGCGAGAGCCCACTCCTTGATCGAATGTGCGACAGAATTCGCAATTTCGCGATCCAGGGGCTTCCCAGCGTTAATGGTGGAGATGAGCTTGAGGAAAATCTCCTTCGGGAGTTTTTCCTTCATTTTTTGAAGATCAAAGGTATTCACTCCAAAAAAGTCTGAGATCTTTAGGGCCTTGCCATTCTCGTCTCGGGGAGGATCAAATTTCCTAGGGATTCGTGTCAGGACGTCTCGAATGGCTTGATTCCGATGAGAAGAGTTGATGTCTTGATTCATGTTATTTCTCCAGACTTATTCCGTTAAGATCTATAACTTATTTTAAATTGAATTGAAACTATTCCGTCAAATTATCCACAGTTTACAAAGAATACGAACGGCCGCACCATATTAAGATATGTCCCGTCAATTAGTCGAGCTTCTAGCTAAGGAAAAGCTCATCACACAGCCGCAAATGAACGAGTCCATTGAGGCGAATAAGTCTGGGAAAGACTTCCTGCGTTTTTTGATCGAAAAAAAGTATGTCTCTGAGAGTCGACTTTTGTATTTTTTGGGTCAGAAATTCAGTTTGCCGAGTGTTAATCTCGATAAATTTAATATCAAACCAGAGGTGATTCAGAAAATACCGGTGGATCTGGCCAGAAAAACCCGATCTATTCCTATACAGATCAATCGCGACACGCTCATTGTGGCAATTTATGACCCGACTCAGGTGTCCTCGATTGAGGATCTCAAGTTCGTCGTGAAGTTAAATGTCGAAGCAGTTCTGACCACGCCTTCTGCCTTTGACTCTGCCCTGCATAAATATTATGGAGGCGCAGCATCCGTTGGAAGTGCGATTGAGTCTTTTAAGAAGGAAAATAAGGAAGAGGGTTCCTCTGGGGTTGATTTAGTTCAAGTGCATGACATTGATGCTGGAGGATCTTCCGCACAAGATGCTCCTGTCATTCAGCTCGTCAATGGGATTTTAGCTGAGACCATTCGGCGAAAGGCGAGCGACTTGCATGCTGAGCCTTATGAAACAAAAATGAGAATTCGGGTGCGTATTGACGGCGTACTTTACGAAATTGCTCAAGTTCCTCCAGAGATGCGGAGAGCCGTTGTTGCCCGATTAAAAATCATGGCCCGGATGGATATTGCTGAAACTCGGATTCCTCAAGACGGCCGTATCAAGCTGAAGTTTGAGGGAAAAGACGTGGATTTTCGAGCCAACTCTATTCCGACTCTCTACGGCGAAAAACTCGTGCTCCGCGTTTTGAGTAAGGGTGCCGTTCAGCTTGATTTTAGTAAATTAGGGTTTGAAAAAGGTGCCTTAGAAATTTTTCAAAAAGGGTTTAATGCGCCGAACGGATTACTTCTGGTCACTGGCCCTACCGGGAGCGGAAAAACAACGACCCTCTACTCTGCTTTGGCTGAGCTGAATAAAACGACTGATAATCTGTCTACTGTAGAAGATCCAGTGGAGTATAATTTTGAGGGGATTAATCAGACCCAGATCAATAAAGACGTAGGCCTCACGTTTGCCAATGCATTACGAGCACTGCTCCGACAAGACCCGGATGTGATTTTGGTGGGGGAAATTCGAGACTTCGAGACTGCTGAAGTGGCGATTCACGCAGCCTTGACGGGGCATCTTGTTCTCTCCACTCTCCATACGAACGATTCGATCAGCACGATCACCCGTTTAGTCAATATGGGGATTGAACCGTTTTTAGTGGTTGCCTCCGTGAATACGATTGTTGCGCAGCGACTCCTCAGAACGATCTGCAGTGGGTGTCGTGTCGATGACAAAGCTTCTATCCCGGAGCTGATGAAATATGGGGTGACAAAAGAAGAACTCAAAGATGCCAAGGTTTCTAAAGGAAGCGGCTGTGCCCAGTGTAATCAGAGTGGAATGAAGGGGCGAGTTGCGATTTACGAAGTTTTGGACTTTTCACCCGCCCTTAAGGAAATGGTCTTAAGAGGTGCATCGGCGATTGACTTGAAGAAGCAGGCAATTCAAGAAAATTTAAAAACTCTAAGAATGTCTGGAATTACTAAAGTGCTCGAGGGACGGACTACCCTGGGCGAGGTATTAACTGCTACGGTGGAGGATTAATTTATGGCTAATGTGACGCTGCCTGCTTTGCTTAAGGCGATGGTCGATCAGGATGCTTCCGATCTTCATATTACGGTAGGCGTGCCCCCTCAATTTCGAATTCAAGGAAAGATGGCCAAAGTCAAGCTCGATCCCCTGACTCCTCAAGACGCGAAGGACCTCTGTTTCTCGGTCCTGACTGAGTCACAGAAGGCCGAAATTGAGAAAGTCCTAGAATTAGATTTCTCTTTCGGCATTAAAGATCTGGCTCGTTTCAGAGGAAATTTATTTTATCAGAAGGGTTTCATTGCTGGGGTATTTAGAAGGATTCCGATTTCAATCCCGGATTTTAATCGCCTTAATTTGCCTCCGGTTCTGAGGGAGATTGTTCGACTCCCAAACGGATTAGTTTTAGTCACGGGCCCTACTGGGAGCGGTAAATCGACGACTTTGGCAGCGATGTTGGATTTGATTAATCGGGAGGAATTTGGACACATTGTGACCGTCGAAGACCCGGTCGAGTTTATCCATCCCCATAAAAACTGTATCGTGAATCAGAGAGAAGTTGGCTCAGACACTAAGACCTTCGGGCATGCGCTCAAGCGCCTTCTTCGACAAGATCCAGACTGTATATTAGTCGGTGAGTTGCGAGACGTAGAAACCATCGAGACAGCTTTGACGTTGGCAGAAACGGGGCACTTGGTGTTCGGTACGCTGCATACGAATAATGCGGTTCAATCGATCAACCGTGTGATCAATGTGTTTCCTCCGCATCAGCAGGTCCAAGTCCGTCAGTTGCTCTCCTTTACTCTTCAGGCGATTGTCTCGCAGCAACTGGTACCGAGTAGTATTAAATCCGGTCGAAGTTTAGGGATTGAGATTTTAATTCCTACGATGGCAATCCGAAACTTGATTCGTGAAGACAAGGTGCATCAGGTCTATTCGGCAATGCAGGTCGGTCAACAAGATACTGGGATGCAGACGATGAATCAGTCCTTGATCGGCTTAGTGAAAGCCGGAGCGATTTCCAAGTCCGACGCCCTCGAGCACACCACCGCTCCTGAAGAACTGGCCAAGATGCTCGCTTCAGTTCCTGATGGAGCTAAGAAATAATGCCCAGGTTCGACTATCAAGGTCTTGACCGAGCCCGCAAGCAGGTTGTCAGAGGCTCGATGGAAGCTTCTGTAGAAGGAGAAGTGCGAGTATCGCTGCGGAGTCAAGGAATTCGGCCAACCCGAATTACCAAGGCCGGTGCCGGTATGAATGTCGACGTGTTTGCGATCATCCGCAAGCAGTGGGACAACGTGACTCTGGAGCAGGTTCTCAATTTTTCAAGGCAGTTTCAACTTTTGATGAGTTCTGGAATGCCGTTAGTCCAGGGGTTGGAATTACTTGCTGATCAATCGACCGGGGTTTTTCGTTCGATTATTTTGGATGTTCGCGAGAGGGTCTCGGGAGGATCTTTTC
>CAINWE010000449.1 GCA_903854365.1 Oligoflexia bacterium | reverse complement strand
CGCAGAAACAATCCCTGACGGAGGAGCTCCGATTCTCCTCTTGTCCGAAGTTGCGCCAGTCATCACCCGCGGAAGACGAACCCCCGATCAAGATCTCACTCGACCCAAGGGGGAAATCGCAGGAAGCGAACACCTCTCACAAACACCGGTTCTGGACATCGATCGCGGAGGATTAGCCACCTACCACGGTCCTGGACAATGGGTAGTGTTCCCCGTGCACGCGATCGCAACGACTACGAGAGATCCTCGTGGAATTCGAAAAATCATCTACAAACTTTTAGAAATTGCAGCCCACGTCGGTCAACACTACTCTTCTCCAATCGAAATTCAATCCGGCGAAAGGCTCGGCGTCTGGAACTCTGCAGGCAAATTCGCTGCAGCTGGCGTTCATATTCAGAATGGGATCTTGCTTCATGGCCTCGCCATCAATGGCTTTCAAACCCCTCAAAGCTTTCAAGGACTCCGCCCTTGCGGCCTCGACCTCCCCGTATCTTATCTCCTCAAAGAGCCAAACGAGACCGAGTTTCTGAAATTAAAAGAGCTCATCATCGAAGCAGTCAGATCCATCTTCCCGTCGCCCTTCGAATCGACCTCCTAGCCGTCAACCACACATCGAACAGCCAAGCGGAAAAAGGGAAACCGATAAAAAATAACGCCTTTATTACCCGTGAAATAGTAGCGACAGTTCGGATTGCCACCAGACGCCCAAAAATCAATCCAATTATTTGAGATCAGACTGCTATTATAACCTGCCACATTAAAATCTGCAGCATCCCACAGAGGACTCGACGATCCCATGGCCTGACTCAACGCGATGTAATCCTCGAACGAGGGTAAACGTGCACCGCCGCCCATCTTACTGCAAAAGTCGACAGCTTCTTCATAAGTCATATAAAATGGATGGGAAGGATCTGAGGAGCCTCGACCGACGCCACTTAAAATCAAAGATCGGCCATCAGGACCTGGAAATTCGTACGGATCGTCGAGCTGTGCAAATTGACCTGGAATTCGGTTAGAAAGAAATGCATCTAACACATTTAAGGCCCTAATGCGGGTGTGAGCAAGTCTTGCGTTTTCAGTAAGGACTCTTTGTCTTTCCTTTGCGATCGGATCGACTGACTCAGGCTGAGGTTCCTGATGCGATCTGGTTGACTCGGCCGAACCCGGCCCGGTCGGGTCAACCGCAAAGGACCCGCGCAAGCTACTTGCAGGCGATCCACTGGGCTCAGGCCGGTGCGATCTACTTGAACTCCCTGAACGCGACCCGCTTGACTCGACTGGGAGCGGTCCAATAGACTCAGATGAGTGGACGGTCCCTAGTTCAGCAGGCAACTCAGCAGTACTTTGACTCTGATCGGATGGCCCTCGCGCGCAAGCAAAGCACGCCACAGAAGCAAAGAAAGTAAATCCGACTCTCACAGCACGTCTCATCACAGCACTCCACATCATATCACGCATCATCAACCTCACGTATCATCAACCCTATTTTTAACCCTATACTTTTCAAGCAACTTGGAATTTTTCAATCGGGATTATTGTTTACACTTATATTGTAGTAAAAGTCAAAAAAATCTTTAAAACCTTAACCCTTGCTACTGGCCCCGGCATTTCTAGGTTTTTTGGCTAATTCCGTCTTAGACTCAAAAACACCATGGCAAACATTCACTATTTCCGTTGTTAATAGTTGTAAACGCGAAGACGAACTCATGGACACCGGCGACACCACTGAAACGGGAAATCTTGGTCCACACCAATCTGGCAAAACACGAATGAGCACCCCATCCGCAATTCGATCCACTACCAAGTAACTCGGAACGAGTGCAACTCCGGCACCATGGATTGCCGCTGTAATGATACTCGACATTTGATTACATAGAATTCGCGGCCTCAAAGTTACGGTTGAAGTTTTTTTCTCATTTTTTAGAACCCATCGGCTCCCTAAACCTGTATTCGTGAGCACAATTCCATCTACCTCTTCTAAGTCCTTAGGTTCGATAATCGCTCCTGTCCTTTCGAGAAAGCCCGCTGAGGCTACAGTGATCATTTCCATGTGCCCGAGTTTTTTTTGTTTCAGACCACTTTCGCTCAATTCACCTATTCGAATTCCGAGATCGTAGCCATCTTTTACGAGATCGACGATTTCATTCGTAAAATGGGTTTCAAATTCTAACTGAGGATATTTACGACAAAGCCGACTCAGCGCCGGAGTAATGATTCGATTCCCAAGGTCTTCGGGGGCACTTAATTTAATTTTACCCGCGACCCTGTTGTCTTGTCCGTACAAGGATTTCTGTGCGTCCTCCAAAACCTGAATAGGTCCCAGACAGGTCGCGTAAAATGCTCGGCCAGCCGCAGTTAAGGTCTGACTGCGCGTAGTTCGCAAAAGAAGTTTGGTGCCGGTGTCGGCCTCGAGTTTTGTGATCGCTTTGCTGATCGTTGACTTGGGCATACGCAAGAATTCGGCAGCTTTGGTGTAACTCCCATGCTGAACTACCTTTACAAAAAGCCTAGTTAATTCGATCTCCATAGTTGCCATATAGAAACAATGTATTTCAAATCACCCCCCTAATCAACAATCAATGTCCATACGATACTTGATCTATAGAAAGAACCAACAAAAACGCCGAAATCAAGGAGTTAAAAAATGGCTAAAGATCTAATCTTAGCAGTGGGAGCCTCAGGAACCGTCGGTTCTGCAGTCGTTCAATCACTTAAGAATGAAGGATATCAGGTGAGATCAACGACAAGCAAGCCGGTGAAACACGTGGGCGAATACGTTCATGTCAATTTAGCAACAGGAGAAGGTACATCCGAGGCATTGAAGGGGGTTGAGCGCGCATTTTTCCTCTCACCCGCTGGATACGCTGATCACTACGCAATCTTGTCGCCTCTCATCCAAGAAGCGAAGCGAAGCGGACTGAAGAAAGTCGTATTAATGACAGCGCTAGGAGCCAACGCCAGCGAATCAACTCCATTTCGTCGCGCTGAAGTTGAACTTGAAAAATCCGGGCTCACGTACAATATTGTAAGACCCAATTGGTTTTATCAAAACTTCAATACATTTTGGGCTCAAGGAATCAGAGAGCAAGGGAAAATATTGCTGCCCGCTGGTAACGCCAAAGTTGGATTTATTGACGCTCGTGATATTGCCGCCGTGATGGCCAAATTGCTGACCACTGACGATCAATCGAATCGGGCTTTTGACATCACTGGCCCAGAATCGGTGGACCACGCTGACGTGGCTCACGCGATTTCTAAGGTCACGGGCAAAAAAATTTCTTATCAAGAAATAAAACCAGAGGTCCTCAAGTCAGGGCTGATCTCCGGAGGCGTGCCAAAAGACTACGCTGAATTCCTGATTTTAATTTTAGGATATTTGCGCGAAGGTTACAATGCCGCCATCAATTCAAACGTAAAACTAGTTTTAGGTCGTGAGCCGACCGGGCTGACCAAGTACGTCAATGAGTACAAAAACGCCTGGCTGTGACGCCCCTAATCGGGCGCGTTTTACGGCGCATTTGATAAAAAACCAAAAGGAATGGCACTCCCGATCACTTTATGACTTTGAGATCAGCTTTAGTTTTCGCCAGGCTCGAAGAACGGGAGTCAAGAGGCGTTTTAGAGAGTGGTTCCGCGCCTCTTGACTCTCCTCGAGCTCTAACGTCGATGCCCATAAATACTCAAATCCCCAGACACCCAAGCACTTAGCCCACAAGCCAGAAGCGCGTACGGACCAAGCGTAAACCCAAAAAGACCCATAGCTAAAGCACTACAAGCGAGCGGGGTTTTTGAAGCACCTGCAAAAACTGCGACATAACCCACAGCTGCTAAAAACTGAGGCGACACTCCCAACACAGGTCCGAGCGAGTTCCCCAGAGTCGCACCCATAAAAACTAACGGCACATATTCTCCACCCTTAAACCCTGCACCCACCGTCAAGGCCGTCAAAACCAGCTTACCGAGCGGATCAAAAACAGAAGTCTGCCCCTCAAGAGCCGCTCGAATCGTAGATAAACCTAAACCGGCATACCGAAAGGAGCCCTCCCAAAACGACAAGCCAGCAACCACCGCACCCATACCCGCCGTCATCAAAGGAGGGAAAAGGGCTAAATCCTTCACAAAACGCTGCAAGTGATTCTGAATCGCATGAGTGCCTGTCACAAATAATCTGCCAAACCAACCGCAAATCCACCCAGTGAAAGCCACAGCAAGCCAAGTCTTCGGCAAAAAATCTGGAACCGCCACAGCAGGTAAATGGGGATGAGGCGCCTGCAGCACCTGAGTGACCCCATACCCGACAAAAGAGGCGATCCCGCACTCCAGAAAGGCCAGAATTCGAAATCGAGACGAACGAATCACCTCCAATCCGAAAATAGAGCCTGCCCACGGCACTCCGACGGTCGCACCAAAACCAGCGCCCATGCCGGCCATCAAAAGAATTCGCTTCTCATCCAGGCCCATCGGAAACCATCGCGCTAACTGGGCTGAAAGCGATGCCGACATTTGTACGGCTGCCCCCTCTCGTCCAGCAGAACCTCCAAAAAGATGGGTCAATAAAGTCCCGCACAAGATCAAAGGCGCCATCCGAAAAGGCACCACCTTCTGCGGGTCATGAATTGCATCGAGAATGAGCCCGTTTCCTCCGGAGACTCCCTTTCCGAACCTCCAATAAAGATAACCCGACAGAAGTCCACCCACGGGCAAACCCCAGATCCACTGGGGATGATTCTCCCGCAAAGCCGTCACATGATCGAGAAGGAACAGGAAGGCCGCTGCCGAAACTCCAGCAAATAAACCTACGACCGAGCTCAAAACTACCCACTTCGCCCGGAGACGCAAGAACGCCAGAACCGACCTAGTAGAGCTGTACCCAGTCTCCTTCGCCAAAATTACCTCCCGTATGAAGCTGTCCCACTGATGAGTCCGGCCCGAGCTGATCAGTCACCTCGAGAGTGCCCTTCAGTTTTCCCGCTGCCCGCCCCAAATTAGCGCCGGTCTCTGAGTCAAAAATTTCCTCGCCAGAAGTCATAACCGTCAGAATATCCCCGCTCGTGATACCAGTCTGTTTCCCGGCGTTTAAATAAATTTTTGATCCTAGAATTTTCACAATTCTTCCCTGCCATTTCATGCGATCGATG
>CAINWE010000448.1 GCA_903854365.1 Oligoflexia bacterium | reverse complement strand
GGTAGAAAAAATGAGCAAGTGGGAGTAAATGAACGATGGAAAGAGGGGAAGTGTGTGTTATGAAAAAAATTGGATTAAAAAGTCGGAGTAAGAGTGAACAAATGAGGGATTTATGTAAAGAATTACCTTGTGTGTGCTCTGAAGAAGGAATAATTGGTAGAAAAAATAATCAAGTAGGAGTATTTAATAGATGTAAGGAGAGTAAGTGTGAGTTGTGCAAGGCCTCTAAAAATAAAATAGTTCTCGATGGCGGCGATACTGTCATCACAAGAAGCGCAATACTATGATCGATGAGAATCAAATTCAGGATGGGTCGCCGCAATCGTGAGAAAAATGGCGCAAACTGCCTCCAAAATGGCCTGAGACGCTCCCTGATCCGAAAGTCCAAAGCTCCCTCTGAATCAAATGCAAGAGTTAACAAAATGGGTCCGGCTGAGGCCAAGGGCAAAAAAAATCGGAGCTCTTTATGACCAATCCACTCGTGGACTAAGAAAAAGGGAATCTGAGCCCACGTCAAAATATGCTGCGGATGTCTCACCCAGGCGATCAACATTGCAAGAAGAAACAAAAAACCCAGCGGTGGCCAGGACTCAGTCAGCGACATTCTAAAAATATCCCACCAAGGGGAGTTCCCGTATTGGGATGCCTCACCGCGAACTAAATTATAAGCAAAATATCTCCACGGGCTCCAAGTCCACACTCCATATCCCCAAGCGTCTGACCACCGCCCTAAGAAGAAAATCAACAAAAAGCCAGAGGCAGCGCTGAAAATCTGCTTCCAATCGCCCTTTCTAAAGTAAACCACCCAAGCAAAGACCCCTAAAACCATCAGCCCCATCTGAAAGCGACATTCAAAACTGAATCCAAAGTAAAGTCCTGCCAAAAAGGCGATCACGAGCTTCAGCCTCTTTTGATGCGCACTGGCGTTCCCAGCGAGGGTCCCTAGATAAGTGATACACATTCCAATCACAAAAAACGAACCACCCAGGCCTTCGGACGAAGGCCTGGCATGCAATGCGGGGAGAAACCAAAGGAGGCCAATTGCGGCGAGGCAAAACTTTTGGGCTCGCAGGTTCTTGAACCAAAACCGAGAACAAGCTCCCATGAGAACAAGACTCATCCATCCGACAAGTGAGCAAAAAAGTCGAAATCCCCCGACCCAAATCGCGGGAGTCTGAATTCCCAACCCTTGCATTCCTCGAACCAAGCCATAATAAAACGCGGGCTGCAGCCAAGGTCGCATTTGCTCAGCAAATTCTACCGGCAGATCGGCTTGAGGGGTTTTTCCCAATTTAAAACTGAGAAACTCCAAAATCTGAAAGTACTCGTCACTCGAGTGATAGCCAACACTACAGTAGCTACAAATCAGATGCGTGAGGAGACTAAAAAAAAAGCCATCCGACAAACCATCGCTTCCAATCTGAAGCATCTGAGTCACGAAGCCGAGGTTGCGCCATAAGTATTTCAAAAAACTAACTGATTCCGCGCCATTAATCCACTAATAGGAAGGCCCCGAAATTAAACCCCTAAAGTTCCCACATTTTCATGCCGCCCATTTGCACGAAGATTTTTGCACTCCAAGGATCACTCCCACCATAATAGGGACGATAAACATCGGCAATCAAATCCTTGGTGATGGAACCACCAATTCCCAAATCGACTTCTTTCCAAGAACTGAAATTATACGTATAGCCCAAAGTAATCGCAGCCACCCAGTCAGCAATAGGAGGCAAAACTTTGGCAAATGGACTGGCAGGTGGCGGAGCCCAGTTAAAAGGAATCCCAACACCACCATGCTTAATCAACAACCCAGTGAAAGGGTCATAAAGTCTAAAAATCCCAAGTTCGCCGCTGGATCGTTGCAAAACCTCCACACGACCCCAGATTCGATGTGCCTTAGAACGAAACAAAAACTCCTCATTAAATGAATTCAAAGGCGTAGCCCCGGGAAAAGTATCGAGTCCCCAAATCAGCGAATTGTGAAACTTCCACTCTCCACCGGGCAGCGCGAGGTGACTATAAACGGAAGCTGAGGTCCGACCTTCACCGCTATAAATAAAACCATGGGAGAGATAGAATGACCATTGGTCGTTCAACTCAAAAATGACCCGAGCAGAAAGTGAATTAGGTATCCTAACCGGAAGCGTCACGACATCAGGCGAGTACTCCCTGCCATTATAGACGGATGCTTCATAGCGGAACTGACCCAGCTTCAATGATGCCCCAAAAACTGTGCTCGAAATATGGCTGAGATCCTGCGCCGTATGATGCCCCAATGGCGCATCAGGATTAATTACGCCTGTCAGGCGATGTGGGAAGGGAAGGGGACCGTCGGTCGCCTCACCGCGGGGAGCAAAGTAGATTTTGATGTGATTTTTATCTTTCCCCAACCAAATCGTATCAGACAGTGTCAAACCCATAATAGGGGAGTGATGCGGGTGCTGATTATCAATGTAAGGCGCAGACAAATGGTTCAAATCACCATATTGAAGCAAGAGCGGCGTACCCGAAAATGGCACCGTCCACTTCTCGGCTGTCAACATGACATCTAGATTCAGGTAATGATTATCGCCAACGGAGGTCCCCGCATCGACCATAACCATTTGAGTCGAAACAAATGCATGCCCCCCCCGGGGTCCTTGAGTGGTTACGCGGGTTCCAAAAATATTCCCATGTAGCATCAGCATCTGCATGGGCATGCCCGGCATAGTCAGCGGCATACACATCGCCATGTTGGTATCCCAAACACTCATTGTTCCACAGTCGCCAGGAGTCTGCCAAAGGGTTTCTGGACCCATCTCAGCCACACTACTGTGATGCTTTTCCTCTTTTGCGTCGGCTTCACGCTCCTGGTTCGAGGTAGGAATCACCTGGTCGGTTTTGGCGGCCTGAGACACAGCAGCTTTTTCTGTGACAGGATTCGCGTTAGTGGCCGGCGCAACCGCTTCCTCTGAGAATGCCTCCGCACTCAGATTTAAATACACAATAACCACTCCAAAACCAGCTAAACGCCTGAAACTCTGCATGTATGCGCCCCTCGGTTTACGTCCTTGAAAACCATCAATCTCCGCGATCTTACTTTTACGAACTCTCTCATGCCATGAAAATGACACTCCTATGAAATTCTTATCCAAGAATAAAAAAATACATAGTTAAAAAATATATAAAACTTATTAAGCGGCTCGCTACATAAATTATTCTATTTTATTTTTAAATTGCTACTATTAAAAAGAAAGGTAAGCAGCAATTTACTCAAAGAAAGTCGCCCACTAAAAGATGACGGAGAGAGGGACATGAAAACGCCCACTTTAACCCCGCAACCTGATTGAGATTTTCCAATCATTCCAAAAACTTTTCAACTTACGACTTCTACCGCAATTTGCCGACCTCCATGGAACTACAGTCCATCTTTGGGTCATCGATGACTGGGGCGTAGTATCGATGAACCGGGAAGTTGCTGAGGAAGTGTTCGACTTAATGGATCGACGGAAGTTCTGAAACACACTAACAACGGCAAATAAAAACAGGTGCGATCGGTTCAGTGGGACGTGAAATTCCTGAGAGGCACTCGATAGCATGGGGTAACTTGTTTACGGCCCCAAACCTCTGTTCCATGCTCTCAGTCATGAGGTCACGGATCATCTCCCCGGTAATACCACCAGTGGTTGCCACATATCGCATGACCTCTCTGTTGCAACAGTCTAAACTTAATGCCACCT
>CAINWE010000447.1 GCA_903854365.1 Oligoflexia bacterium | reverse complement strand
GGTAGAACATAAACTGCCCTACGCCCTTTTGTTGCATTTGCCTCATCGCGCCCCCGATGACTAGCAAACCCACCAAACAGCTCACCACGAGCGCGGCAAAAAATGAAAGCCAACTCAAATCCGGCATCGGTGCTGACGCGTGAAAATCTACATCATGCAATCCCAATCCAGCCCTAGCTACCATCAACGGAAAAAGTGCAAAATAAGCGTATTTCAACGCCGTTTCCCGCCGATAGTTCAAAGATAATGCACCTAATAACAGCGCACTTAGCCGGTCCCAACCAGGAAGCAGGGCCGTAGCCTCCACCAACCCCACGATCAGCGCATCAATGATATTCCAATCGTACATTCCTTTATTTTTTCGACCCCAATAATCAAAAAACCACAGAGGAAGGGCTGCTCCGCCTAATACCGCACATACTCTCCACGGACTCCATTCCATCGCGTCAATCATAGGACCGAAATAAATGGAAGCAGCTACAATCGGTAAGGTTGTCAGCCCCAGAAACAGTGGAATTCTTTCATCCAGGGTCATGGGCTTTTTACGATAAATGATCAATTGAAGAACCGACGAAATCATACTCGCCCAGTCATCCCGAAAATAAATCAGCGTAGCGAGAGACGACCCCAGAACAAACGCCGTCACTAACGCGCCAGAGGGAAGCTGCCAACCAGCAAGATAGGCTAACAAAACTTGGTGAGCTTGCGAACTAATGGGCAAAAACTCACTCGCTCCGTGAACAACGGCATAGACAATAGCTTGAAAAGTGGTCATGCCTGAAATTTTAGTTCACCCTGCACGGAATTGTCCACTTCTAATCCGCTTACGAAGGAATCACGTCAATGCGAGCTCTAAAATGAGAATTTACCGGCCTACCGTCTTTCACCCCTGGCTGAAATCTCCACCTTTTCAAGGTTTCCAGAACCACCGCATCAATTTCATCGTGACCGCTCGAAACCACCAGTCTAGGATTCACTGCCCCCTCTGCGGACACCTCAAAAACGACCACCACACTATGAGAAGCATCTTGGTACTCCAAGTACTCAGGCAAAACTGGCTTCGGATTGAAGACAGGGATCGGACCATGATCGCGAGGGACGGGTGCCCCTTCCTGCACCTGATTCTCCGAATCGAACTTCGCTGGAGCAGTCGCCTTGGACTGAGGAGCTGAGGCACTCGGATGAATCGCAATTTCAGACTGCACGACGGGGACGGCAGCCTTCATCTTCTGCACCAAATGAGGCGCCTCGGGCATCTCATAAATCTGGGCCTCGACCCATGAATTCTGACTCGGCGATTCAGCAGAGTGCGACAAAAGACTCGACCTCTGACCCAAGCCCACGAGGGTCAACACTACGAATTCAGTCAAAATCGCAAGAGGGATACTCCCCTGGAACACCCGGGCCTCGAAATACCCCGTCCGGGCCCAGCGATCAGACGTCATTTTGAGGCCCTCTTCTGCTCTGGTTCGGTTGCTAAGGCAAACTTCCGCACCCCGATCACCTTCGCTCGATCCATCGCTTGCACCACTACGCCATAATGAGCTCCCACGTCGGCGTTCACGACAACCACTTCTTGCGGATCATTCCTCATCTCATAGCTCAAGACAGCCCCCAAATTATCCAAAGTTGCTGGGGACTGATTCACAAAGAGCGAACCATCTTTCTTCACTGTGAGAATCGCCTTTTGCTTCATGGCTGTGGGCGCTGCCGAAGTTTTAGGGAGCACCACCGGCAGGCTATTCAGGCGAGTCGCAGCCAGTGAAGAAATCATAAAAAACACGAGCAGAAAAAAAATCACGTCGATCATCGGAATGATTTCAATTCGCGCTCTTTTGATAGGTCTTTGTCTAATTTTCATGAACCGACTCTCTCACACCAAAAAAACTCAGCCTTTTCCATGATTTTTACTCTGATGCCGATGCACGGAAAGACGAATCTCGACCAAATGCGAAGCGGCCAACTCGATTTCGTAGATCATGAGCTTCATCCGGGTAGTTAAAAAATTATAGGCCACTAAGGAAACGAGAGCGATCACCAGCCCAGTAGCCGTTGCGATCAAGGCCTCTGCAACCCCACCCGTAATTGCGTTGGGGTCGTTGACGCCCCTTTCAGACAAGACAGCAAATGAAGACATCATCCCTGTAATGGTTCCAAGCAGCCCCATCAGGGGCGCAGCCGTAATCACCGTATCGATCCACTCAAGTCGCTTTTCTAGAAGAGGTACCCAAGACTCAGCTCGATTTTTCATCGAGAGCTCCATCTCTTCTATGGAGTTATCGAAATGTTCAATCCCAGCTAAAAGGACGGAAGCCACCGGGGTGTTCATTCTATGACAAGCGTCTTCAGCCTTTTTTAATTCTTGAGATTTCAGCTTTTGCAATATTTTCGAAATCCACTGTGGCGAAGTAATATAAACTCGATAAAAGACGTAGGATCGTTCAAAAATTACCGTCAACGCAATCAAGGCCGAAAATAAAAGAGGGATCATCATGAACCCACCCCTCATCACGAATTCATAACCAGAAATAATCGATGACATAAGCCTCCTTAAGATTGACCCTTGTTTTCTAGTCCGATTGAGACCTGAATGCAAATGCCTTTTGAATATTGAGTATCATTTTCAAAATGTTCGCATTCTGAGCAAATCAGAGGCCCACGAAAGACCTCTCACTCTACTCATTTGGTTGCCAAAATCAGTTTTAAGCTTTTCAAAATCAGCTTGAAGATTTAATGATGAATTCTTGGGTTTGAACAGTTGGGGGCCATTTTTCATGCACATGATTCTTTTACTCTTTTTTCTGCAGGCCCTCATCCACCCTCAAACGACCAACGCTGGCTTTTGGAATCGCTCCCGCCCCCCACAAACAGAAACCATCTCCATTACCGAAGCCATTTGGTCCAGCCGCCCTCAGGATCTCGACGAGGCTCTACTCCTCCAGCTTGCCCTCATCATGAGTCGCTCGCTCTCTGAACTGAAAATTCAGCAGGGCGTGTCTTTCTACCGTCCACGAGAAAACAAAGTCCTCTTCGTACAACCTGCTACAAAAACTGGAACGAACCTTACATTTTCGACCCTCAACAATTGGTACTTCAAAACTCGACTCGGAGACTATCCTCATTCGTTTTCCTTATTTAGAAACCGAATGAGAACCCTATTTCGCCTCCTTGAAATCATGAACGAATGCTCTCGCAGAGAGATTGACATCCTGACGTATCTCCAAGACGTCGAACCCTCAGAAGAATCGGGGCCCTTGAATTTGACCGAAGTCCAAAACAGCCAGGCCATCTTGTCCTCTCTCTACTTCTCCAAACTCGCTCAGCAATCCGCTTCGAAAAGCCCACCACTTTTTTCTGCAGAGCACCGATTCGAAAACTTGAGAACTAAAGGCCAGGAGATTTTCAAATCCAGGGCACAGCTCCATTTTCAAACCCTCCTGACCCTCGCAGCGGAGGGCGAAGGTTGGGCCGAGCCTCAGGCTCAAGAGACTCCTGAGGCGACCTCGGTAGACAACCGACCTAACCCTCTTTTTGACCCACAACTAAAAAACCTCAGTCGACGAGAACTCAACGAATCTCTGGCTTTTTACGAAAACGCAATTCAGACACTCGATGTCCATCCAAAAAGTCCGGGTCAGCACTCCACCAGGATCATCTTCTCAAAAAAGTTAAGTTCAGAAGTCAAAACTCTTTTTTTATTGGAGACGATCGTCAGAATTCAAACAGAACTCAAATTGCGAGATTTTCTTTACGGCTGAGGCGGACTTCAGCGGTAAAACTTCTCTTCGACACCCGCAAAAACCTCATGTTAGACTTTCGAAATGAGGTTCAAGCAAAAAGCCCTACAAACCCTATCCCTCATGCGGAGAATGCTGGTGATACTCCTGCTCGGTTTTTCATCGGGAATCCCTCTCGCGCTAGTAGGAGGCACTCTTCAGGCTTGGATGGCAAGCGTAAAGGTCGATCTCACTGTGATCGGTGTTTTTTCGTTAGTCGGGATCCCTTACACGCTGAAATTTCTTTGGGCCCCGCTGATGGACCGCTATGTCCCTCCGTTTCTAGGTAGACGTCGCGGATGGATGATCATCAGCCAAATAGCGCTCGTCATCACGTTGGCTAGCATGGCTTTTTCCAATCCCCTTCAAGCTCCTGGGGCATTGGCGATACTTGCAGTACTCGTTGCATTCTCCAGCGCAAGCCAAGATATTGTGATTGATGCGTATAAAACAGAACTCCTTCACCCCACTGAGTACGGAATCGGCGCGGCAACTGCTAACCTTGGCTACCGAATAGCCGTCCTGTTCTCCGGAGCATTTGCCCTCATCCTTTCAGATCGAATGTCTTGGACCACGGTTTACCTCCTCATGGCCACATCCATTGGAGTGGGTTTAATCACTTCATTTTTTGCACCCGAGCCATCCGTATCCATCACGACTCCCAGATCGATGAGAGAGGCGATTGTCGATCCATTCGTTGATTTTTTTCAACGCAAAAAAGCCGGGGACTTAGTCGCCTTCATCATCCTTTACAAAATGGACGTCGTCGTGGCACTCGCGTTTATGACCCCTTTCATGATGGAACTCGGCTTTACAAAAACCGATATCGGACTCGTGACCAAGGGCTTTGGACTAGCAGCCACTTTAATTGGAACCTTTGTCGGTGGATTTTGGCTCAGTCGCATTGGCATTAAGCGCTCGCTTTGGCTTTTCGGAATTCTCCAGGGGATTTCAGGGGTCTGCTTTTATCTCTTGGCCAGAATAGGATACAACTACCCCATGATGGTGACGACTATTGCTGCAGAAAATTTCTTCAGCGGAATGGGCAACTCTGCCTACGCTGCGTTTCTCATGAGTCTCTGTAACCCTAAGTTCACTGCGACTCAATTCGCTCTACTAACAAGTCTCATGGCTCTCACTCGGATCCTCGCAGGTGCCCCGACGGGATGGTTAGCCAAATCGGTTGGGTGGGAGAGTTACTTCCTCATTTCGATATTACTCATGATTCCCAGCCTACTCCTGCTCACTCGCTACGACGCATGGATGAAGCCCGCACCTAAAGATGACGAGTCAGCGTCGAAAGACGCTCTCCTAACTAGTGCACTCCAGTAGCCACTCAGTAATGGCTCGACTGATTACCAAATCTCTGTCACCCGGTATTCTCGCTGGACTTCCCCACTCTCCACCTCAACCAGGCTTCCGACCGACTGTCCGAGTAACGCGTCTCCCAAAGGAGTGTTGGGGGTAATGACGCGGACGGGCTTGCCCTCCAAAAGAAGCGACATCCCACCTCCTTGAGGCACCAAGAAATAGCACGAGCGGCGACCATTCAAGTCGAGCTCCACGAGAGCCCCAGGACCGATGAGATCTCCTGACTGATATTCTGGCAGATGCAGAAAGCGATAAACCTGAATGAGTCGCTGAAGCTCACTCGCCCGACTCGCCTGGGCAGCGGCCAAATAAGAGGCCTCTAAGCCTCGAGTGTCATGACGATCCTCAGCCTGACTTTCCTCATGCGTTGCTTCTTCATGAGCGGTCAGTGCTGATCGAGTCACTAGCTCGAGGTCAGCATTCAGGAGCTGAATGATTTCATCAATGAGTTTGCGTTTATTCATAAGCTCTTCATCACAATTTGAGTCAAAATCAGCCCCACGGCAATCCAAATCAACTCTCGCCTGCGAGTTCGCAACTGACGCACGGTCGGGATCATGAAGTCGAAGATGAGACAACCCAAGAGCGTACCCACTGCGACACTACTCATGATCATAGCCAACTCTTGGCTAAAAGTATCTTTCAGAAAATAGGCCACTGCTACGCCCACCGGCAGTGACAGAGAATACATACATAATAATCCCCACTGGGTGAGTCGCGCATAATGCTGTTTGACTAAAATCGAGGAAAACATCAAGGCTTCGTAGCCCTTATGGGCAATGAGGGCTAAAAAAACCGTATTCGCAATTTGAGGGGAAAAGCCATGAGACAGGGATAAGAGAATCCCGCTCGCAAAACAGTGGGTCATCAGCGAGCCACAGAAGAGTCGGAAGGAATGCGAGTGCCCCCCTCCATGCAAAGTCGGATCACCACAATCGTGATCATGGTCGGCTTCATGATGCCCTAAATGAAAAAGGTGGATTAAAGAATACAAGAGCCAAACGACTCCAATAATATAGAGACTCGACCTGCCCCCAATCTCGATCACATCGGGGAGAAGATCGAAAAAACAGAGTCCAAACATCGCCCCAGTGCCCACCAAAAAAAGGAGCCTGGAGTGACGCTTCACTTGGGCATAAAAAAAGAGGGGCAAGCCAGAAAACAGGGCAATTCCGCCTGCTAACGCTGCTGTTTCAACTACCAAACTCAAAAGAACACCCTCCTCAAACGATCCACTCCGACATCGCACGAGACCAATTCGATCGTCCAAACTGACGATACCAAAACCGACCACAAAAGACGGCTATTTCTACTCGCTTCTGACTGATTTAGCAAGCAACGATTTCTGATCAACCCACGTCCACTGCCTGAG
The DNA here is from genome assembly GCA_903854365.1 of Oligoflexia bacterium. Lineage (GTDB taxonomy): Bacteria > Bdellovibrionota > UBA1018 > UBA1018 > UBA1018 > CAINWE01. Next base: position 2,771 of record CAINWE010000447.1, on the reverse strand, counting down.
CGAAGGCTCCACGTCCCCTTTCAACCCTTTCTCTCGGCCCCCCTTTTGCAGCTTTCCAAAGCAAAATCATTGCAGAAAGGACCCCTGGTTTTATGCATTTACCTGAAAGGAAACTCCTCTGGGCAATTGACCCATTCGAAGAAGACGTCACGTTCAGGGTCCAGCTGATCCAACTCCTCAAGACGCTCTGCCATCGGCTCCACCTTCCAGTGGAGCCCACATACGTCCTTAACCTCTCCAAAGAAAACGAACTTGAAGCTACTCACCTCCCGCATCAGCGGCACTATCAACAGGCTGCCCTCAAGACCATTCAAGCCAATATTTCGACGGTTCGAGAGGTCAAGTTCATGAAGCCGAAGGTATTATTTCAACCTGATTCTTATTTTAATCGATTGGTTCAGAAACTCTCTGAATACGCTGTCCACTCGGGAGCAGAGGCGATCATCGTCGGCACTCACGCAAGGACCGGATTACCCAGGCTCCTTTTAGGCAGCTTTACTGAAAGTCTTTTACTCCAAAGCCAAATCCCAGTCATCACCGTTGGCCCTCACTGCAAAATACCTTCGACCGAAATCCCTGCCCCGATTGTCCAGCCACCAAAACTCAAAATCCTCAGAGATGCAATGAGCCCAGACAAAGACTCGACTCTGAAGATTCTATTCTCTACCGATTTAACTGAAAGCTCCGAGAGAATGTATCCCTACCTGCTAAATTTTGCCGAGAAGCTCAATGCCGAAATCATCCTATTTCACGTCGAAGCTCACCGGATCGAGCCCGTTCTACAAACGGGCTCCTATCTTTTAGGAGGCGGCTGGGTGGGTGCCCCTGAACAAGTCACCCCCCAGGATGTTGCCACAGAAGAACTACTGCGCCAATGGGTCGCGCGAGGCCTTGAACGAGGAATTCAAGTCCGCTCCGAAGTCGGCATGCAGCGTGGGAGCATTGCTGAGCTCATCACTCAAAAAGCAGTCGATAGTCAATCGGATTGGATTGCGATGGCTGCCGAAAGTGGGCCTATGAGAGCATGGGCGATTGGAAGTATTACTAGGCACGTCGTCAGAAACGCACCCTGCCCGGTTTGGATTTTGAGACCCGATGCGATTCGCGGCTAAATCGACCTCTTGCCATCGAGTGCTCTGACGTGAATTTTGGGATAAAAAAATCTCATCTTTTTAAACTCCCCAAGCCGTGTACCAGGAGTGACAAGAGTGGCTGCTGCTGCAGCCAAGCCCCACCGTAATAAAGACTCTCCCAGATTTGCCGAATCTCGAATAGGTGGCGGATACTTCGAAAAAACTGCACTCATGGCTCCCACCATCGAATCTCCCGCACCGACAGTCGTTCTCACAGAAAGGCTAGGGATTTGACCAAACCAAGCTTGATCCTGATGAAGCAAAAGAGCCCCCCCCTCAACCGATGAGACACAGACCCATTGAGCCCAGCGTTGCAGCGCTCTTGCAGCCTTGAGTACACCTCGTACCGAATTCACGGACTGCCCAGTCAGCTCTCGAAATTCAACGAGATTGGGCTTGATTAACAAGGGCCGGCAACTCAACAACGTACGCAATGGGCGCGGGGGAGTATCCAGAATCAAATGAACCCCCTTCTGTTGCAAACGCTGCAAAATCTTTTTCAACGTAGCAGCCGAAAACCCGAGGGGCAAACTCCCACCGACCACTAAGATTGCAGGAGGACGAATTCGATCCAACCAGTCGGAGAGTTTTTCTAACTCCTGTTGAGTCACCGGCGGACCTGGAAAACTCAATCGAGTCTGAAGATGAGATTTTTGACTCGAGACAGTTACAGATATTCTCGTACTTCCGGCAATTGGGATGAACTGAGTCCGAATGCCTTCTTTTTTCAAAAGCGCGGCAACCTCTCTCCCTGTGCCTCCACCGAGAAACCCTCCGGCGACCACCTTCAAACCAATTTTATGAATCATTCGGGCTGCGTTGATCCCGTTGCCCCCGGGGAATCGAGTTTCTTCGTGAACATAAGACTTCTCGTTTGGAACTAAGGCAGCGACTACGCCGCCTAAATCAAGCGCGGGATTAGGTGTCAGGGTAAAAATCATAGTTAGAGATGATCTTGAGTATAGGCCGAGGCTGACTCGCTCGGAGCTTCCTCACCCCCAGCGAGAATGTCCAAACTGACCTCGCCTTGAGAGAGACCAATTCGAACTTTGCCCCCGTTTTCTAACCTACCGAACAAAATTTCCTCAGACAACGGTCGCTTAATCCGATCCTGAATAAGCCGCGCCAAAGGCCGTGCCCCCATCTGCCGATCATAGCCTTTCTCCGCCAACCAGTCCCTCAGCTCGGAAGAAAATTCGACATCTACTTTTTTATTCAAAAGCTGAGACTCGAGCTCAATCAAATGCTTCGCCACCACTTGCCCGACGGTAGCCGCATCCAAAGAATTGAAATACACGATGGAATCGAGGCGATTTCTAAATTCAGGACTGAATGTTTGCTCAACTGCCTTCGTCGCCGCCGAGCTTCCCTGAGAATTTGCATGTGAAATCATTCCCAACGGGCGTCGTTCCATTTCTCGGGAGCCAACATTCGAGGTTAGAATCAAAATGGTATTTTTAAAATCCGCCTTGCGCCCATTATTATCGGTTAATAGGCCATGATCCATGACTTGCAAAAGCACATTCCAAATATCGGGGTGAGCCTTTTCAATTTCGTCTAACAAAACTACCGAATGAGGATTTTTTAAAACAGCGTCCGTCAACAATCCAGCCTGCTCAAAACCCACGTAACCTGGGG
>CAINWE010000446.1 GCA_903854365.1 Oligoflexia bacterium | reverse complement strand
CCGTGCAGTCTGAGTCGATAATCGATGAGTGTGCCCTTTTGAATCTCCGGAGTGGATTGAGATAAAATTTGAAAATGCAGCAACGGCGGAGTAATCGTCTCGAGATTTTTTGCTTTAGAGAAAAAGTCGAAGACCTCTTCAATTGGTTTGGCGATCCAACACTGGCTGAGGTACTCATCAAAGCCTTTGGAATAACTCTGCCCGAGAATATCGTTAAGAGCCTCATCGATTCGCGGGTGTTCGAACTTAAATCCAAGCTCGAGCAGTCTTTTAGGCGAGATTCGCTGACTCGATAGGAGAGAACTTGCAAATTCACCTTGCATGAGGCGAAGCATGAAGCCTGGAGCGGAGACGGTGATCCAACTGTGCAGGCGCTGAGCGAGCTTCCTGGTAAATTCTTTTTGCGTTAATGGATGCGGGGAGCAAGCATTGATGGGCCCACGATAAGCTTCATTCTGAACGGCTTCGGAAATGATCGAAACTAAATCATCGATATGAATCCAGCTGAACCACTGTTTCCCGTTTCCGAGAACAGCCGCTACCCCGGTGGAAAATGCGGAGATCATCTGCTCTAATGCACCGCCGCAGGGTCCAAGAACAATTCCGATTCTAAGGGCAACTTTTCTGGTTTCGATCGAAGATGCGTTGAAAAGTTTGCCTTCCCAGTCGAGAGAGAGCTTCGCTAAGAAGTCACGACCCGGCCCATGAGACTCATCGAGAACTTCGTCGCCGCAATCTCCGTAGTAGCCAATCCCTGAGGCGCTGAGCATGACTTTTGGTTTTGTATTTCCCGATTTCTCTAAAATTTGAATGAGAGAATCAGCAGTACGGAGTCTTGAACTTCGAAGCTTTTCTTTGAATCTCGGGGTCCACCTTTGCGCACCGACGGACTCGCCGGCCAGGTGAATGACCGCATCGATACCCTTCAGAGCTTCGAATTGGGCGAGAGAATTGAGGTCTTTGGTTTCTTCCCATTCGATAGCAATATGGGGAGCAGGAATGACCTCTTGAGCTGTTTTTCGGCTTCTGGTTAGGATGATGAGATTGTGGCCTTGTCCTGCCAGTGCTTTACAAAGTTTTCTTCCAACGAATCCCGTGGCTCCAGTGATTAAAACCTTCATGAACAACTCCTAGTGGGCTTCCGGCAGACGTACGATTTTAGAAACATCATAACCTTGCTGCTCAACTCGATTTAAGATTTCTTGGTAGACTTTGGGGTGGATTGATTTTTCTCGAGCCATGATCCAGAGTAAATTCCGGTTCGGGTGTCCTACCACGGTGTACTGATAGTTTTCTGAATCGAGATCAATGACGACGTAGCTAAACGAAATAGGGAAAGGGATGTGGCCGAGAAACGTGTCTAGATTGAATCGCACCCGCCACTCTGCATTATTTTGTGAATTCACGACCCAAGCCAGTGAGGTGAGTCGCGTCTCTTTTCCGTCAGGCTTACGACAAACAAACCAATTGTCGATTTTTCCATCTTCCCTCAAGGCGTAGCTCTCAATGGATTGGACGCAATCTTTTTCTATAAAGTTCGGGATGTTCGCGATGACGTTCCAATCTCCCATGTAGCGTTTGAGGTCGACGTAAGCGACGGGTTTGAGTTCCGTACCCCCTAAAGCGGTTTTGGCTAGAATTAGTCCAGAGGCGATGGTGGTGCGAGAAAAATTTTTAAGCCATTTCATAAAAATGTGTCCTTATTGATTTCATTTCGTCCCGGGCGAGGCGGGGGAATGGTCCGGCGACGGTGCAAGACTCGGACCGGGGTTGGATTTGACTTCGATCCAAACTTCATTATGCCTTAAAAACCACGGAATAAACGGGGGGTCAAAGCGAGAAAATACGGCTTCACCCACAGGTTCATAACCGGCCTGCTTGAGTAAAGAAATAAGCTGGGTCTTGTGTTTGAGGTATTCGTCTTCTGACCAAGTGCCCGAATACTTATGAACGGCTCTGATTTTACTGGGGACTTCGATAATTTGGACTTGTGGATTGTTAGGCTCTGGTAGGGTTGCCTTGGTGAATTTTCGGGGCATGGTGAACTCAACTTGGTAGCGACCATGGTCGCCAGCCATCGCAACGGGCACGGTCATGTCAATTTTTTCGGACATGGCTACGGGAGCGGTCATGTTGATTTTTGCTTTCGCTTTGTTATTACCAAAGATGAAGTCAGCTAGAATTTTGAAGCCCTGATTTCCAGCACTGTCGAAATCTCCTGTGACGTCCACTCTGGCAACTAAATTGGGGGCATATTCCCTGATTTCAAAGTCGTTTCCCTTCTTGATGACTTGGAAGGAAGGTTCTTCGATCGCTAGGGCAGCTTTCTGATGGGCGATCACACCAGCGCAGCTCGTCAGAAAGCTGAGAGCCAGAGTGCGAAGGATCAATCTAATTGCTTTATGGTCGGACAATTTAGGTTTCATGGTGTTTCTCATCCTTGCTTATAAGTTTAAATGAAAGTAAACTTTAGTCAACCCCCTGTTGCAGGTCCGTCTGCTCTGGGTCAGGATAAAGTTCACGTTCGAGGTGAGGAGTGCAAATGACGAGTATTAAAAAAGTTCAGCGCAAATCGGGGGGGCAGAGTCCTGAGAGGGTTTCTCCCGCTCTCAAACGAGTAGCCGAAGGCGTGGGCGAGTTTATGGAGTATTGGGGCTTTAAGGCGATTCATGGAAGGATTTGGACTTTGCTTTTTCTCTCATCAGAGCCGATGTCTGCCGTGCAGCTGGCCCGAGTTTTGCGAGTTTCGAAGACCCTTTTGAGTTTCTCGATTTCTGAACTTTTAAAGTATGAAGTGATTCAAGAGGTGGGGCGTGGTTTGAAAAGGACGGTTTATTTTCGAGCGAATCCCAATCTAGGGGAGGTCATCTTCAACGTGTTAAAGGCAAGAGAGCGCCCGATGATGACTGAAATTCAATCGGCTGTAGAGGGTTTGCGGGCTCAGTTAAGAAAAAAAGGGTCGGAGCAGCAACCGAATCTTCTGTCCGGGTCTAAAAAAGAGGTAAAAGTTGACGAAGAGCAGCTTGAATCCTTGATTGCTCTCGTGGGCTCAGCGAGTTGTGTTTTGGATGCCGTAGGCTGGGATTCACTCTCTCAAGATGAACTCACGGCTCAATTCAGGCTGGTATCTGCTGCCTTAGGTGTGATGAGTTTTGCACCCGAAACTGGGGCGAATCATGGTTAAGGTCAGAGCCTCGGAGCCTCCTAAGTCCTTGCGCGAGCGTACGGGCAGACTGCTTAAAATGGCAGGTAGCTTAGCATCGCAGGAGCTAGTGCGGCGGGTTCAAGGGCGGGGACAGGAAAATTCAATTTTGAATTTGGCGCAGATGACTACTTTGGTCAAAGAACTGAGTAATCTGAAAGGCGCTGCGATGAAGCTGGGACAAGTTTTGGCCTTAGAGGCCCGAGATTACTTTCCTGAAGAGATTTGCCAGGTCCTAGATCAGCTTCAATCTGACGCCAGTTCGCTTGATTTTAGTGTGGTCGAGTCAATTTTGCGAGAGGAGCTCGGGGGTCGCTATGCTGAATTGCGCGACTTGTCCCGGCAGCCGATCGCCGCAGCCAGTATCGGACAGGTCCATCGGGCGACCTTACCCAGTGGTCTCGCCGTTGCCGTTAAGATTCAGTATCCCGGGATTCAGGATACCGTGCATTCGGACGTCAAGGTGTTGGGCACCCTTTTAAAAACGGTTTCAGTCATCCTGGGTAAGCAAGTTAATCTGAATGATTTGCTCGAGGAATTCTCTGAGATTTTCATTCAAGAGGCCGATTACATCAAGGAGGCGGGCTTTGCAGCGGAGTATCGAGCGCTCGCACGAGGAGAGCCTGAGTTAGTCATCCCCTCGGTTCATTCTGGCTTGAGTACGTCTAAGGTCGTGACGATGGATTTCGAGACTGGGATTAAACTCATGGATTGGTTGAAGACACCCACAGCTACCCGCGAGCTGAGAATGTTCTACGGAAAATTGATTCTTGCACTGTATGCACAAGAGTTTTGTGAATGGGGCTTGGTTCAGACCGACCCGAATCTCGGAAATTTTCTGTTCAGGCCAAGCGATCGCAAGCTCGTCTTACTCGATTTCGGAGCGACCAAGCGGTACGATTTAGAGTTTAGAAAAAAATATTCTCAACTTATTATGGCCACTTTAGCAAAAGATAAGAAAAAGGTTTTGAGAATCGGTGAAGAAATGGGGTTAATTGATCCAAGGGAGTCAGAGGAGGCTAAGGAAGTTTTTAAGGAACTACTCTTCGAGAGTATGCGCCCGATTACTTTGAAGGAGTATGACTTTGGGGATAGTCAGTATCCAGAGACGATGAGAAAAATCATTCGTGAATTAGTCAGGACGCTTCGTTATTCGCCTCCACCAAAAAGTTTGATTTTTCTGCACCGTAAACTGTCGGGTGTGTTTTACATTTTGAGGGCCTTGAACGTGAAGTTGCCCTTGCGGACCTATACCGAACAATTCGAGGCGCTCCTCTAATGGACGCCAACGTGTTCAGGGTTGCTGAAGTCATTTGGGCTTACATGACGCTTGCGTATGGCGTCGCGGCCTTAAAAAAAAGAAACGACCTTGCGGATATGATCTGGGGCCCGGGTTTTTGGGTCGGTGCCCTAGTGCTTTTTGCGTTGGCGCCTGAACAGTCTTGGAGAGGGGTTTTACTCCTGGTTCTCGTGGGCCTCTGGGCACTGCGCTTGTCCGTTTATATTTATCTGAGAAACCGAGGCCGCCCCGAGGATTTCCGTTATCAGAACTGGCGGAAGGAATGGGGCAAGCACGTCTGGTGGCGGTCTTATTTGCAAGTTTTTATGCTCCAGGGATTGATCCTCGTGATTGTGGGACTACCTTTGTGGTCAGGGATAAGATCGTCGGGTGGTGATTTTACTTTGCTTGATTTTCTGGGAATCAGCCTATGGGGTATCGGGCTGGCCTGCGAAGCGGTTGCGGATGCCCAAATGGCCCACTTTCGACAGGCCCGAGCTCACGTCGAGGGGCGGGCTCCTCTCATCATGCAATCGGGTCTTTGGAAATACAGCCGTCACCCGAATTATTTTGGCGAAGCTCTCCTTTGGTGGGGAATTTTTTTGGTGAGTTACGCGGGCTCTGCACCGTTCTGGACCGTTTTGGGGCCTGTGACGATTACTTTTTTTCTCGTGAAGGTGTCCGGCGTGCCGATGTTAGAAAAAAAATACGCTGATAATATCGCCTATCAACGCTATCGCGAGACTACATCGGCGTTGATTCCCTGGTTTCCTAAAAAGTAAGGCTCCCGTGTGGTTTAGGTTTGAGTCAGGGAGTGATCACAATGGATGAAACGTAATGAGTGATGAATTACCTGTGTCTGCTTAAGTCCGTTATTCATTATATCTAGTTTAATTTTTCTTGGTTTTATTTAAAAGAATCGATCATGAGGCCGTGCCCATCGCCGATGGTTCACCTCGGCTTGTGACCGAAGGGTTTTTGAGAAAGGTCGAAGAAAGAGTGCGCCGAAAAGGTCCCGAGGCTAAAGTCTATGGCTCCTTGTGTGGGACGGTGACTATCGCTTGGCGACCTGCTTCTGAGCGAGATGGGCCCCGGAGAGAACGGCGCGCTCAAAGGGACTCATTTCGGATGGGCCGAAGCTATCACCGCAGAGATGCAAGGCTGATTCCGGACTAGAGTTTTTGAGGGTCAGGGAGATGGATGTTGGTCCGAGAGAGTCCTTCGGTTGAGCGTAGCGCCAACGGTGGATTTGAAATTGAGAAACTTCGATTTTTTCCCAGGCCTCGAGTTCCTTGAGAACTCGATGAAGAATCTCCGGATCGGGTGCTGAGAATAATTCTTGGGCGAGTTCAGGAGTGGGAGAGAGAGTCATACACGGAGTGGTGGTTGAGATTCCCTTCCATTGGTTTTCCCAGGCAAGTCCGATGTGGGGTGATGGATTCCTTAAGAGTTGGAAATGTCTTGCGTCCGTGCGCAGGGTTTTGTCTGGATCTTGTGGAATCACCAGTACGCTCAGAGCTGGATGGTATTGGGAGCTTCGAATTTTTTCGGGGATTCCACCCTCAAACTCGAGTGGGCTGCGGTCTAGAAGCTCTAACATCTGAGGAGTGGGGAGAGTAGAGATGATGTTTCGACCCGAGAAGGTGGAGCCTTCCTGAGTAGATGCGAGCCAGAGTTGCTCGCTGGGGTCGTATTTGAGTTGGTGAATCTTTTTGTTGTTTTGGAGGCTGCCTGAAGCTGGAAAGGCCTTGGCAAAAGCATTCATACCAGGGAGTGGACGTAGGACTTTTAAGGCCGTACTACCCCATTTGGATGCTTCCGGCCATTGCCAAGAGTCCAAAACGGGACTTCCCAAAAGTTCAGCTAAAATCTCAATCACTTCAGGATGGAAGAGTTCGATGATCGGGAGTCCATGATCAAATTGGGCGATTCGTTTTGGGTCATCGGGAAAGGCGATCCTTCGCGTGGCAAGGCGGCCTCCCACTCCGTTCGACTTTTCTAAAATTTGAATCGATTGGCCTTGCTCAAGGAGCAGAGAACCTGTGATGAGGCCCGAAACGCCAGCGCCCAAAATGAGCCAATCCGGGATGATCTGCTGCTTTGAGACGGAGTGGATATTCATTTGAGCTTGAATCCTTTTACCACGATGGTAGGTTGAGGGACAATTCATTGGGGTTGGGGGCAATTCCTTGGAGTCTAGATTTATGCGATTCTATCGTTCATTGCAAATGCCTTCGCCGGGTTGGGTATCTCTCTGTCTCCTTCTTAGTTTTTCAGGATCGGTTACGTCTGCAGGGCAAGCGGATCAAAATAAAGCTGAGGCTTCCTCACTGAAGAAGATCGTGAAAAGGTGTGCCTCGGTAGGGTTCATCCTTGCCTGTGGGCGAGTACCGTCTGCTGAGGCTGGTCAATGGGTAGCTGGAACCGCGTTAGACTGCGAAAGTGTTGATGCAATTTCCGATCAGGGGCTAACCTCGGTGGTTTGTCTTCAATATGGTCCGATGGATCATGGTGTGAGCTGTACTTTGGTTTCTCGTGCTTCTTCTGGACCTTACGACGGAGTGATTTGCTCCAAAATTGATACTCCTGATGAACACTCCACTCGATACTGCACGCAGACGAGCTATGACACGATTGGTCAGGATGCGGGTGTGATTTGTGATCAATATGGATCTGATTTCTCAGCCACTTACTGCATGGCGAGCGCAATTGCTCAATCGGGTGGTTATGAAAACGTGATGTGTAGCCGCGTTTATTGTCCGTCTTGTCTTCATTATGTCCCAGATCCGAGTTCCGGCTCATGTTTTCCTGATAAAACTTGGCTAAAGGTGAAAGCCTCCGATGGGACGGTTCAGGCTAAGGCAATGCGAGAGATTCGCATTGGGGATTGGGTGGAAGTAGGTCAGGAATCCAACGGATCTCAGATTTTTTCTAAAATTGTGGACGTTCCACATCGCCAACCCGGCAAGAAGTCGGTTTTTCTCCAGGTCATGCATCGGGACTCAGCATTTCTCATTTCGCCGGAACACTTAGTTTACGTCGCTCATGCGATGGGGGAAGTGTTCGATCAAAAAACTGCTCAAACGAAATTTGCGAAAGATCTGGTGGCAGGAGACTTATTATGGACTCAAGCTGGGGCAACCCTTTCGATCGATACCACGCCGCAAGAGGTCTCGGAGCGCGGCTTGTATGCCCCAGAAACTGAGGCAGGAACCTTGGTGGTTTATGGCGACCCAGAGGCGAGTCAGGGTACCGTCGTGAGCTGTTACTCGACCTTCAAAGACCCTGCGGTGACTCAGGCATTGTTCAAGATCCGCAGGACGATGTTTCCGCCTGCTCCCGTTGATGCAGCTACGGTTCGAGGTTCTGGGCGCTGGGATGATGTATGGTTGGGAGCCGCTCAGGTTTTCTATCCTCTCGGATTTGTTACTCAGCCTCAACCCGTCGAAGATGTTCCCGAGGGTGTCGATAGTACTCAGTACAAAAGTCTTCGAGGTCGGCATCATGATGAACTCTAGTTCATGAGAATTGTAATGATGAACTCGATTTCATCGGAATAGGGTGATCATGGTTCAATACGGGTTGCATTGGTTTAGGCGAGACTTGAGAATTGCTGGTAATTCTGCGCTGAAATGGAATTGGAAGAAGAATCAAGGTAGGACCCTGGGGATCTTTTTCTTTGATTCAAAGTTTCTGTCTCGTCCTGATTTTTCACATCATCGGTTTGCATTTTTCCTAGAAACCCTGAAGGAGCTCCGGGCAGAGCTTCGCGAAATGGGCGGAGACTTGTTGGTTCTCGATCAGCAGCCCGAGGAGGGGTTTGAGAGTCTTTTTCGTGGGTTGCATCGGAACCTACCTCGCTGTGTGACTTATAATCGAGATTATGAGCCTTTTGCGCGAGACCGGGATGCTCGAATGAGCCGTCAAATCGAAGCGCATGGGGTGATCACCCATACCGAGCGCGACCATCTTGTGATTGAGCCACATGAACTTCAGAAGGAGCCTGGAGTCCCGAGTTTTTATCAAGTCTATAGCCCGTTTTGCCGAAAATGGCTGTCGATGATTCAAGAGGATCATCATCAAGAGCGCCTCTTGGCTCAAAAAGAGGCGCTGAGCTATTTGGAGAAGCGGAGTGCCGGTGAAAAAATCGAGCCTTTTTTTCATTTGACTTGGGATCAGCTTTTGGGTGAGGTCAGTGGGTCAGTCGAGAGTGGTGCGGATTCTGTTGTTTTTGAGGATGCGCTCGAGCATTTTATTAAAATTAACCAAAAGAATGTAAGAATTCAGATCCCACCTGCTGGCAGTCTCGTGGCCTATCGGACCTTGAAAAACTTTAGGCGAGGCGTTGAGCATTATTTAGATCAGCGGGACTTTCCCGCGGTTCAGGGGACCTCGGGGCTGAGTCTTTATCTCAAAAATGGGTCGATCACTCCGGCATTAGTCTTGGCAGGATTAGGGCTTAAAGATTTTGACTTTAAGCAAAAGTCCGGATCAGTGCAGTTTCTGAAGGAAATCATCTGGCGCGAATTTTACTATCATATTCTTTACCATCGCCCTGATGTAGAGACCGAAGCTTTTCTCCCTCACTATCGTCATTTGCAGTGGGAGAATCGGCAAAACTATTTTGAAGCTTGGACGGAAGGCAGAACTGGATTTCCCATCGTGGATGCTGGAATGCGGCAATTAAAAACGACGGGGTGGATGCACAATCGAGTTCGAATGATTGTTGCTTCCTTCTTAACAAAAGATCTCCTGATCGATTGGAAGTGGG